>CAIZOZ010000331.1 GCA_903934745.1 uncultured cyanobacterium | reverse complement strand
GGGCGGCGGCGGCTGGCCGATGCACGCCACGGCACAGCCGTGGCACGCTGAAGGACGGACGCCGCCGATCGGAGCCTGAGGGCAAACACAAGAACCAAGGGCTATCGCGTAGTGCCAAATCGTCAACATGCCTTTCGCCCCACGGGCGATCTCTCACCCTTACCTCTATCCCCGAAAGTCGGAGAAAGATGACTCTGGCAGGAAGACTTCGAGCCTTCAGAGAAAAGAAAACCCAGCCCTGACGAGCCCAATGCCACCGGACTGGGGTCGGCAAGCTCAGTCAGGAGACCTTTCAGAACGAGGGTCTCCACCCAAAGCTTCTCACAGAACTTCTCACATCCAAGGCTGCACGTCCATGAGACTCATTGCAGCACAGTGATTAGTGGCAAATCTATAACCAGCTTCCCAAGCTGAACGTCGCCGGTTCGAGCCCGGTCATCCGCTTTAGTTCAGAGAAACCCCAATTCGACTTGCCGGTGATGGCCCCCTGGCCTTCGCCGGCAAGCCAGCAGTGCTGAGCCGAAGCCAGGGAAGCATGGGGTGACGATGGCAACTGCGCCTGCCAGCGGAAGCTTGAGGCCGCGCTGCTGATCCACTGCATTCATCAAGGGATCCAGGACTCCTGCCCTTTCCCCAAGCTTCCAGGAACTCGGGCTGGCAATTGCGGCGATTTCAAGCCAACCGCGCAATCGCCGCAAAGCCGCGGATCAACTGCGGGGCTTGATCAATTGCAGCACCTGAAGCCCCACCCCACCGGCACGACGCTCGCAATCGAGGGTCTCCAGGATCAAGCGGGCTGACTGGGCGACGTCGCCATCCTGGGCGGCCTCGGCGGCCTGGGCGGCCAGGCGCGCCGCCTGATCCAGCCAATGCTGGCGACTCTCTGCCAGGCCAGGGGCTGGAATCACGGGCCGACTGAGGGACTGAATCGCTGGAAACCTGGTGGCGGTCATAGAAGAAGGATCTCTCCTGTTCAAGGGAAAGACGGGTGATGAAGAGGAAGGAAGGGAAGAAATCAGAGTCGGGTCGAAGAGCACCGAGGCCTACCAAGCGCCATTGGCACTCAAACATCCCCGAGGCCGGGGGGTTGTCGCCTTCGCCGGTGGTGGCTGCCAATGATTCCAGCAGGTGGCCTCAAGCAGCCAAACCGATCTTCGTTGAGGCCGATTCTATGAAATCAGGCAACAAACGCAAGATCCAACGCCAAAAATGGCAGGAGTCGTGACCAAATGCTGCTGACTGGGGGGCTTGACCGACCGCTGATCGCTGGATCCGGCCCTTCTCCCTGGCCACCTCAGGTGCCAGGCTCCTCCAGATTCCCCCCCAAAGCGGCAATCTGATTCCGTAAATCCTCGGAGCGATGGGTATCCCCCTGGGCCAGCGCTAAAGCCAGGGCAAATTCCAACTTTTCAAGTTGATGATCGCCTTCCACCTGGGGTCCTCCCTGCAGATGGCAGCGATAGCTGGGTTGGGAGAGCGAGGAAGCGCCGGCAGCACCGCTACCAATGGAGCTGCCACCGTGGCCCTGGGAGCCGTGGCCCTGGGAGCCCTGTCCCTGGGGAACATGGCCCTGGGAGTGATTGGCAGACCCGACCGGGTGGGACGAGGGGTAAGTCATGGATCACTTTCTTTCTATTTTGGCACTGCAAACCCAAAAGGTGATAGCGGGTGACCGCCTCAGGCCGCATCCAGGAACACTTTCTCCGGTTCGCTCTCCGCCTGTTCAGGCCGCGGCTCAAGGGGCTGGCCTTGGGGGGTGGAGTCAACGGTCAGCAGCAAGCGACAGTCCTGAAGGAGGCGCTCCACCTTGCTCAGACTCTCAAGCTCGGCGGGATCCTGCTGTTCGCTGCTGGCCAGCTGCTGCTCCATCGTCGTCAGGCGCTGTTCCAGCTGCACCAGCCGCTGCGAGAGCGCATGGATGGTTTCGGCGAGATCCTCGGCACTGCGGCTGATCCGAAACGACACCGATGGGGCGGCCATGGGAGAAAACGCTGATTGGCCGAATGACAGCACAGAAACCAGACAGCCTCAAGTCTGAACCGGGACGACGCAGACTGAACCGGTTCACCGGTGCCCTTACCGAAGAATGTCATCTCCCTGGAATCTGCTGCTCTACGGCCTCGCCGGCCTGATCGGTGGCCTGGCGGCCATGCGCACAGGCATCCCGGCCGCGCCCCTGGCGGGCTCCCTGCTGGCGGCAGGTCTGGTGAGCATGAGCGGTCGGCTGGAGGTGGCCCAGTGGCCCAGCGGCACCCGCACTGCGCTGGAGATCGCGATCGGCAGCGTGATCGGCACGGCCCTGACGGCCACCGCCCTCAGCGAGCTGCGCCAACTCTGGCGTCCCGCCCTGTTGATCACCGTGAGTCTGGTGGCCACCGGCCTGGTGGTCGGTCTGTGGTCCAGCCGGCTGCTGCACATCGACCCGGTGGTGGCCCTGCTCGGGGCCGCCCCTGGCGGGATCAGCGGCATGAGCCTGGTGGGAGCCGAATT
>CAIZOZ010000330.1 GCA_903934745.1 uncultured cyanobacterium | reverse complement strand
GGCGCGGACATCCGCTCGATGCGGTCGAACTGTCGTCGCAATTCGCCGAGACGATCCGCCAGCAGGCCGGGCGCGAGGCGCTCGCCGTGCGGATGATTCAGCGCGATGTCTTCACCACCAGCGACGATCTGAGGCGCGACTACCGGCTGATCGTGCTTTCGGAAGTGGCCTCCGACTTCCGCAGCACCGACCAGCTCCGCGCTGTCTTCGCCCTGGCCGCCCAATGTCTCGCACCGGGGGGGCGTCTGCTGCTGAATGTCTTCCTGGCCCGCGCTGGCTACAGCCCCGATGCGGCCGCTCGCGACCTCGGCCAGCAGTGCTACACCGCAATCTTCACCCGCCCAGAACTCGCCGCGGCGGCGGCGGGATTACCGCTGCAGCTCGAATCGGACGACTCTGTCCACGACTACGAGAAGACCCACCTGCCCACGGGCGCCTGGCCGCCCACCAGCTGGTACGAGGCTTGGATTTGCGGACAGGATGTGTTCGACGTTGAGGCGGGGATGGCGCCGATCGAGTTCCGTTGGCTCGTCTACCGCAAGACGGACTGAGGGGATTCCAGGGCGGCATCCGCCGTGCGCTCCAGTCCGATCGCCAGAACATCGAGCTGCCAGAAGGTCTGGACCAGGTCCTTGCCGAGTTGCTCCAGCTCGGCTCGACTGCGCTGCGGCAGCACACCACTGGGCAGGGCTTCGGCCACAATCTCCCGGATCGTGCGCTTGCCATCCACCTGCTGCAGCAGGGCCAGTTGCACGGGGTCGAGGCTGGTGCTCCAGTTGGGCCGGCAGAGCTGGTTGCCAGCGAGGCTGCAGCGATAGCGCAGGGATGGCACGTAGTCGCTGGCCGCCGCTGCAGCGAAGTCGATTCTGTAGCTGGCTGCGGGTCGATCGGCGCGGCAGGCTGTGAAGAAATGGCAACCATTGCGATGGTTGATTCGCTCCATCAGCGACCAGCGCTTGCGCTGCGGCAACGCCGCAATCGAGGCATGGAACGCAAGGCTTGAGAACGCTGGTGGGTTGTAGGGCGCCTTGAAAAAGAGATCCTGAAACACCAGTCCTGCTGCATCGACCAGATCCAGACAGTCGTTGATGCTGTAGCTGCGATCACGGCCGTGCAGAAAGGTGTCCACCAGTCCGGCATCAAATTGCAGATCGGGGGCCGTGGCGATGTAAGGCATCACGGGGTGTTCCTGGGGCAGGGAGGCCAGTGCCTCCCGGACCATCAGAACGGAAGCTTCGTTCTGGCGCAGGCCCAGCTCCCGGAACATACTTTGCAACATCTCCACGCCGATGCGGCCGTATCGGGCGTAGAGCATCAGCGCCACCACGCCCTCGGGCCGCAGGCAGGCTGCCAGGGCTTTCAGGCCCGTTTGCGGCTCCGCCAGGTGGTGCAGAACGCCGGTGGAGACGATCAGATCGAAGTCGCGATTGAGGCTGGGGACCGCTTCGATCGGCAGCCGATGCAGCTCCAGGTTCTGCAGCCCATAGCACTCCTTGAGCTGTTGTTGATGGTCCAGCGAAGGCTGACTCACGTCGATGGCGACGACATGGGCCTGGGGGTTCGTGTAGGCGAACACCGCCGCCTGATTGGTGCCGCAGCCCGCGATCAGGATGTCCAGCTCTGGTCTGGGCTCGCGGTTCGGCCAGAACAGCCGCTGAGCATGGCTGGGATCGAACCACTGCCAGTTGTGCTGTAACCAGCCCGGCAGATCGACGATCGGTTCGGGATACAGCCAGCGTTCATATTGACTGGCGACAACATCGCTGAGCGGACCAGAGTTCATAGCGGTTCAGGACTCAGCCCGGCAGGCAGGGATCCAATCTTCTCAGACGAATCCGCTTCGATCCGGCTGACGTGGCCGCCCCTGTGTTCAGGTGCTCAGCGCACCCCCAGCCACTTGTGGCCTTGAAGGCTCAGGCGCCAGGCGGGGTGGCTGCGCACAAAGGCGATCGCCAGCTCCTGGCCCTGACGGCTCTCCCAGGCCGGTTGCAGCAACAGGGCTGGGGGCCCCGGCAGCCGCTGGCGATCGGTGTCCGGGTCCGCCACGGCCGCCGTGACAGTGGCGCTGGCGCCCAGACGGCTTTCGGCCTGGCGCCGCAGCGCCAGCGCCCGCTCGGCCATCGCCTCGGCAAAGGCCAGATCCGCCTCCCCCTCCACCACCACCTTGAGCTCGTGGCAGGCCGCCAGCAGCTGGTCGGTGGGGGGGCGGTGGCGCTTGGGCGAAAGGGTGATCCAGTCGAACTGGCCGCTGAGCGGATCCACGCCGCTGGTCTCCAGATGCAGGGGCAAAGGCAAGGGAAGGCCCGTCTGCTGTGCCTGCCCTGCCGGCAGCCCACTGTTTTCCCCGTTCCCGCCCTCGGCCTCGCTGTGGCTGGCCTGCCGCAGTGCGGTGCAGAGGCCATCGAGATCGTGGTGGAGCGGCTCGCCGCCGGTG
>CAIZOZ010000329.1 GCA_903934745.1 uncultured cyanobacterium | reverse complement strand
GGAACGCCATCTTGGCTGGTGATTCTCCTTTCAGCACCTTCACCGCCAGCTCACCGGCGGCATAGCCGTCGTCGTAGTAAGACCAGCCCAGGGTTGCCAGGGTGCCAGGCAGTTTGATGTCATCGGCATCCACCGAGATCACCGGAATCTTGTTCTTCAGGCCCACCTTGGCAATCGAGGCAAAACCCTGGATCGTGGCATAATCGCCGATCTTGACAAACGCCTGCACATTCTTCTGGGCGAGGGCTTCTGCCGCCTGCAGCACTTCGCCGGAGTTCGCCACCGACTGCTCTTCGACCGTGATGCCCCGCTTGGCGGCCTCCTCCTTGAGCAGCTTGGCCTCAAATTCGGAGTTGGGTTCGCCGGGGTTGTAGATCAGGCCGACGGTCTTGAGCCCTGGCACCAGCTCACGGGCCAGATCCAGCTCCTTGCCCACCGGGCTGGTGCCGATCGTGCCGATCACATTGGCCCGGTGCTGACCGACGCCGCCGGGAGGGGTGCCCGCTCCGGCTCCCCAGGGGTTAGAGGTGTAGGCGAAGACGACGGGGGTCTTGGCCGGGATCTCCTTCATCGCCGCCTGCAGCGGCGGTGTGCCGATGGCGAAGACAAGGGTGGGGGCCTCGCCGGCGAACTGCTTCATGACCAGCGTGGTGTTGGGAATCTCACCAGCGGCATCCTTCTCAATGAAGTTGACGGTTTTGCCCTCCGTATAACCGGCCTTGGCCAGGGCTTCGATGAAGCCGCGACGCACCTCGTTGGGGGGCTGGGCGTCCACCATTTGCAGCATCGCAATGGTGGGACCCTTCACCGCGGCCCCATTGCCGCCCCCCTGACGCCCGCAGGCTGCCAGCACCACAGTGCTGCCCAGGCCTGTGGCCATCAGGGTCAGAAAGCTACGGCGGTCAAGGGTCACGGAAATGGTTCAGGAGTTCTGGGTGACATTGGCGGATCCATACATCTTCCGCAAGTCATCCGGTGTCAAGTGTTGTCGTTGCTGGACGCTCCAGTCCCCGAGCAGTCGCCCCTCATGCAGCATCACCAGCCTGTCGCCGAAACGCAGGGCCTGGTCCAGGCTGTGGGTGACCATCAGCGTCGTGGTTCCCAGCTGACGCACCAGGCGGTCGGTGAGGGCCATCACGGTGGCCTCGGCCTTGGGATCGAGAGCCGCCGTGTGCTCATCCAGCAACAGCATCTGCGGCTGGCCCAGGGTGGCCATCACCAGGCTGATCGTCTGGCGCTGGCCGCCGGAGAGCTGGCCCACCAGGGTGTCGATGCGATCGGCCAAAGGCAGACCCAGCTGTTGAAGCAGCTCCCGGTAGCGGCGTCGATCGGCCCGGTTGGGATGGACGCCGGTCAGGCCCCGCCAGCTGATGGCGGAGCGGCGTCGACCTTCGGCCAGCCGCAGATTTTCGGCAATGGTCAGGCCCGGGCAGGTGCCCTCGAGCGGGTTCTGCATGACGCGGCCAATGCGCCTGGCGCGGCGATGGTCGCTGAACTTCTGCAGGGGCTGGTCGTTGAGCCGAATGCTGCCGGACGAGCAACGCAGGGTGCCGGCCAGCAGGTTCAGGAAGGTGGACTTACCGGAGCCATTGCTGCCGATCACCACCGTGAACTGGCCGCTGGGGCTCTGGAAATCGAAATTCTGAAACAACTGACGCCAGCACCCCCCTGGTACGGGATGGCCCCAGCTGAGTTGGTCAACCTGCAGGCTCATGGCCGCTCGCCTCGGCTGGGTTCGCCGTCCCCCTCGCCCTCGCTGCCGGCCAAGGCAGCCGGTTCGCTCGCCCCGCCCGGCGGGCTGGCATTGAGACCGGGCAATTTGATGTGGCCCAAGGACATGGCGGCCAGCAGCAACACGGCCGTGGTCAGTTTCAGGTCCACCGGCTCCAGGCCCAGCTGCAGGGCGATGGCGATCATCAGCCGGAACAAGATCGCCCCGAGCACCACCGCCAGCAGGGCGACCGGCACTGAACGGGGGCGGAGCACCGATTCGCCGATGATCACCATGCCGAGCCCCAGGATCAACGAACCGATACCCATGGTGACGTCAGCAAAGCCCTGATACATCGCCACCAACGCCCCAGCCAAGGCAACCAGGGCATTGGCGGCAGCGATGCCGAGGGTCAGGCCCATGGCCTGGTTGACCGCGTTGGCGCGGGCCATGATCGGATTGTTCCCGATCGCCCGCAGCGCCAGACCGAAGTCGGTGGCCAGAATCAGGGCCAGCAGGCAGACCATGCCCAGCATCACGCAGGTGAGGGCGACTCCCCAGCGGCCGTCGTCCCCCTGACCGAGCGATGGCCAATTGACCACGGGGGTGATGTCGGTGATGGGGATATTGGATCGACCCATCACCCGCAGGGTGATCGTGTAGAGCCCGGTGGTGGTGAGGATGCCGGCAAACAGATCATTCACCCCCAGGCGGGTGTGAATCAGGGCGGTGACCGTGCCCGCCAGGCCCCCCAGCACGAGGGCGGCGAGCAGGGCCAGGGGAATGGGCACCCCCTGGGTGATCAGCACGGCGGCCGTGCCACCCCCGAGGGCGAAGGAGCCGTCGACCGTTAGGTCGGCGAAGTTGAGGACGCGCAGCGTGAGATAGGTGCCCAGGGCAAGGCTGGCGTAGGCCAGCCCTTGGTCGTAGGCACCCAGCCAGAGGGAAAGCATCGGGGCATTGTGCCCTGTCATGGCCGTTATCCAAGGCCTCAGCGGCCATCGATAACGGCTTGAAGCCCCGCCTGGCCCTCAGCTGAGCGGCGCCAGATCCTCAAACCGGAAGGTCTGGGTGGTGCTGCCCGTGGCGGCCTCGCTGATCACCACCCGCTCCGCCAGCACCCAG
>CAIZOZ010000328.1 GCA_903934745.1 uncultured cyanobacterium | reverse complement strand
GAGCTGCCGCTGCTGCACACGGCCGGCGGCCTGGTCGGGGGCGACCGGCTCAGCGTTGGGGTGTCGCTGGCGGCCGGCAGCCGCGCCCTGATCACCACCGTGGCGGCTCAGAAGGTCTACGGCTCGATCGGGCGCTCGCGGCGGGCCCCCCAGGGGGACTGGGCGCTGCAGGAGCTGGACTTTCAGCTGGCCGCGGACGCCGATCTGGAATGGCTGCCCCAGGAGCTGGTGCTCTACGCCGATGGGCTCTACGAGCAGCGGGCCCGCGTCAACCTGGCAGCGAGCGCCAGCTGGCTTGGGGCCGAGGTGGTGCGATTGGGCCGCAGTGCCGCTGGCGAAAGCCTCGGCGCCGGCCGTTGGCGTTCGCTACTGGAGATCCGCCGCCACTCAGACGATGACGGGGAGGCAGACGCCAAGGGCGCGGCGGCAGCCACCGCTGCCCCCCAGGCCGGCCCTGACCGGGGGAGCTGGGTGCTGGTGGACCGGCTGGAGCTGGGCCAGGAGAGCCTCGCAGCAGACCACGGCATGGGCGGCCAGCCGGTGTTCGGCTCGCTGGTGTGGGCGGCGCCGACGAGCCTGCCGGCCGAGGTGCTCAAGACCTTGCTGGAGCACTGCCGCCAGGATCGCCAGGGGCTGGTGGGGGAGATGGCCTGCGGCGCGCTCGAGCCCGGCCTGGTGGCCCGCTACCGCGGTCCCTCCACCACGGCGGCCCGCAGCTGGTTCACGCGGCTCTGGTACCGGATCCGGGCGGCCCGGGGTCTGGCGGCGCCGGAGCTGCCGCGGGTGTGGCCCTTCCAGGAAGAACCCCTGCGCCTCTGAACAGTCTGGGGTGGGCAGCACTGCCAAAGTGGTGGCACCTCCGTTCAGACCATGTACCTGAGCCCCCAGGAGAAGGACAAGCTCCTGATCGTCACCGCCGCCCTGCTGGCCGAACGCCGCCTCAACCGTGGCCTGCGGCTCAACCACCCCGAATCGGTGGCCTGGTTGAGTTTCCAGGTGCTGGAAGGCGCCAGGGATGGCAAAAGCGTGGCCGACCTGATGGAGGAAGGCTGCACCTGGCTGAACCGCGACCAGGTGATGGAGGGGGTGCCGGAGCTGATTCCGGAGGTGCAGATCGAAGCGGTGTTTCTCGATGGCACCAAGCTCGTCACCCTGCATGAGCCGATCCGCTGACACCTGACCTCCCGTTTTCCGCCATGGCCCTGCTCATCCCCGGCGAACTGCTGCCCGAACCCGGCTTCCTGGAGCTCAATGCCGGCCGGCCGGTCACCACCTTGACGGTGGCCAACACCGGCGATCGGCCGGTGCAGGTGGGCTCCCATTTCCACTTCCACGAGGCCAATGGCGCCCTGATCTTTGATCGGCAGGCCGCCCTCGGCTTGCGGCTCGACATCCCCGCCGGTACGGCGATCCGCTTCGAGCCGGGTGACAGCCGCGAGGTGCAGCTGGTGCCCTACGCCGGCGAACGCCGCGTCTTCGGCTTCAACGGCCTGATCAACGGACCGCTGGACTGAGCCCGCCGGCTCCTGCAGCCCGTCGGTAGCCGGCCCAACGCCCGCTCCCAGGCGTTCCTTTTCCATACCCTCCGCAAACGCCTACCCAGCGCCCGCCATGCCCTACCGCATCAGCCGCCGCGCCT
>CAIZOZ010000327.1 GCA_903934745.1 uncultured cyanobacterium | reverse complement strand
GGCCCGGCCATGGCAGACCACCGAGAGCACCACCACGCAGATGCGGTTCCAGAGCATGGTGGTATCAAGAGCCAGATGCAAGGTGTGGCCTGGGTTCTGCCAGCCCTGGATCGCCCAGAGAATCAACGGGCTGTAAAGGCATTCAGGATCGATCCGGCTGTTGTTCAACCAGCGCTGGCAACGCCGCTGCCAGCTGGAAGCCAGGCAATTCCCCAATGGCAGCCGGGTCTTCCAGTGATCGAAACAGACCGTCTGGCTCAGGAGCAACCCAGCCACCATCCAACCCAGAAGCACCAGATGACGCTGGTCACGGGCCGGGCAGTGTTGACGGATAAAGGCGATCAGTTCAGCATGCAGCCGGGCGTGGGAATCCACGAGGGATTGGTTTGGTGTAGGAACCCCAAGCTCTCACGGCTCCCTGCCCACCCAATGGACTGAGACCCGTTGTGTTGCAAGGGGTCTCGGACTTGTGTCGGTCAGCCAGGGTGATGACAATGGTGGCGCCGGGGGGAACGGCGCTGGCCAGGGAGAAGCGGATGGTGGTGCCGCCGTTGCCGAGGGTCGCGACGGAGGAGGAGGCGTAGACGCGGACGCCGTTTACCAGCACCGCAAAGCGGTTGATGCTGGGGAGGGTGCTGCTGAGGGCCTCGCTATAGGTCAGGACGACAGAGGTGCCGTCCACGGTGAGCGATTGCAGGGTGGGGACGGCCATGACAAGGACTCAGCGGTGGCTGGTGAACGGTGGTCTGGTGAACAGTGAGCTGGTGAGCGGTGAGCTGGTGAGTAGTGGGCTGGTGAACGGTAGGGAAGTGCTGGGGATGAGCTGGAGAGGAAGCTGTGATCAGGGGCGGGGGAGCCGGCAGCGGCGGCGCAGGCGGCGGCTGCAGTGGAAGGCGACGGCGGCCCCGGCAATGGGGAGGGGAGCGGGAACGCCCTGCACTTCGAGGCGAAGGCTGTCGGCGTTGGCGCCACTGCCCCAGCTCCAGGTGCTGATCTGGCCTTGGGTGAGGCCGAGCTGGGCGAGGGTGGTGCTGGTGAAGGTGGAGATGCCGCTGAGGCTGGCGCCGGAGCTGTAGGCAACAGGCAGCACCAGCAGGGAGGGGGGGGTGCTGCTGCCGTTGTCAGCGATGATGCCGAAGAGATCGCCGCTGCCGGAGCTGGGGTTTTCGAAGACGGAGTTATCGCTGCCGAAGACCAGGGGCCCTGTGATGCCGCTCCAGAAGCTCACGTCGCCGTCACCAAAGGCATCAGGACCGGCATAGATCTGGATGTCGGAGAGGACGTTGGTGTAGGCGTTGTCAGTGCCAGCAGCGGTGAGGTCGGTGGTGTTGGCTGAGCCGCTGCCGGTGATGACCACATCCGAACCCACCTGCTGCACGAACAGCTGAACGATGGCCCGTGCCGGCCCGGCGGAGAGGAGGGAAGCGGCACAGAGCGCGAGCAGGCAACCTCCGAGATTTGAGGTGAATCTCAAGGACCTGGTTAAAAAATGATGATGAATCTCTCACGGCCGGGGCCCTTCCGGTTGTCTTTTCCGAGCCACTATCCCCAATGGGGGGGGGAGTGGCTCGGTGTGAACGGGCACACCCATGTCAGAGGGGCGCCGAATCCATCGAGATCAGCCGGCGGATCTCATCGCTCACAAAGCCGATCAAGGCTGGATTGCGAGCGCTGGGGAGGGTGATGACGTCGTAGAGCTCATCGACGAGGCCCTCAAAGCGGATCCAGTGGACGGCGTCACCCGTGCGCAGGTCCACCACCTGGAGGCCGCAGCGGGCTTCCACGTTGCGGCGGGCCAGGGCGTCATCGAGGGGCAGGCCGGAGAATGTCTTGTTGTGGCGGGGTTTGGAGGTGCCGAGCAGGGCGTAATCGCCGTGGAAGGCGACGCCCCGTAGGTAGCCGGCACAGAAGGTGAGCGGCTCGAAGCGGCCGCTGGCCAGATCCACCGTGCCGAATTCACCGGTGCCGGAGTTGCACAGCCACAGCCGACCCTGATACCAGCGGGGCGAATGGGGCATCGACAGGCCGGTGGCCACGATTTCGTTGGCCTGCACATCGATCAGCACCCCGCCACCGGCCCGGTGCTCACGCCAGCCATCGGCCGCATCGCTGGCGGCCACGGCGCTCACATAGGCCGGCCGGCCGTCGCGCATCGCCAGGCCGTTGAGGTGGCAGCGGTCTTC
>CAIZOZ010000326.1 GCA_903934745.1 uncultured cyanobacterium | reverse complement strand
TGTGGCTTCGCCGGCACCGGCACCCACTGCCTGATGGGCATCGGCGCCGCTCCCGAGGGCGTTATTTCCGCTGCAGCCATGGTGGCCCTCGGCGGCCATTTCCAGGGTCAGCTGGTGTACGACCCGGCTGTCGCCCAGACCAGCGAGTGGGCCGACTACACCAAGGAAGGCAACATCGCCCGTCTCAACGAGATGGGTATCACGGATGTTGACAAGGTGTACGAAGCTGAAGAGCTCGCCTCCGGTGAGAACGTGGTGTTCGCCGGCAGTGGCATCACCGATGGCCTGCTGTTCCACGGTGTCAAGTTTGAAAAGGACTGCACCCGCACCAGCAGCCTGGTGATCAGTACCCTCGACAACACAGCTCGCTTCACCAACACCATTCACATCAAGCCCGGCGCCCAGAGCATCGGCCTGGTCTGAATCCTCCGCTGCACGAGCGAGCCCGTTTCTCCGACTCCATGCATATCGCCGTCGTCGGTCTCAGCCATCGCACGGCTCCAGTGGAGCTGCGTGAACGGCTCAGCATCCCCGAGCAGACGATGGAGGCCTCCCTCCAGCAACTGCGTGCCGACGACCAGGTGCTCGAGGCTTCCATCCTCAGCACCTGCAACCGGCTTGAGATCTATGCCCTGCTGCGTCATCCGGAGCTAGGCATCAAGGCGGTGGGGTCCTTTCTGAGCCAGGTCTCCGGCCTGGCCCTCGAAGAGCTCACTCCCCATCTGTTCACCTTTCACCATGAGGAGGCCGTCTCCCATCTGCTGAGGGTGGCGGCCGGTCTGGACAGCCTGGTGCTGGGCGAGGGTCAGATCCTTTCCCAGGTCAAGAAGATGGTGCGCCTGGGCCAGGAGTATCGCTCCGTGGGCCCGATCCTCAACCGCCTGCTCAACCAGGCGGTGAGCACCGGTAAACGGGTGCGCACCGAAACCAATCTCGGTACGGGCGCGGTTTCCATCAGTTCGGCGGCCGTCGAGCTGGCCCAGCTCAAGGTGGGCCAGGCTCGAGGCCTCGATGAGCTGGTCACGCTCGAGCAGGAACAGGTGGCGGTGGTCGGAGCCGGCCGCATGGCGCGCTTGTTGCTGCAACACCTGCAGTCGAAGGGCTGTCGCGGCGTCGTCATTCTCAACCGCACCGTGGCCCGGGCCGAGGCCCTAGCCGCCGATTTTCCCAGCTTGCCAGTTCAGTGTCGGCCGTTGGACGACCTGGATCACTGTCTGAGCACCTGTTCGCTGGTGTTCACCAGCACCGGTGCCGAGGAGCCGATCATCACCGCCGATCGGCTGCACGGCCTGAATCGGCGCTTGAGTCTGATGCTCATCGACATCGGTGTGCCACGCAACATCAGTGCTGACGCCGGTGCGCTCTCTGGCGTCGAGTCCTTTGATGTGGATGATCTGCAGGAGGTGGTGGCCCGCAATCAGGAAAACCGCCGCGAAATCGCTGCCGAGGCCGAAGGCTTACTGGCGGAAGAGTCGCAGCTGTTCCTGGAATGGTGGGATGGCTTGGAGGCCGTGCCGCTGGTGAATCGACTGCGCAATCAGCTGGAGGACATCCGCGAGCAGGAACTCCAGAAAGCGCTCAGCCGCATGGGCCCCGACCTTTCAGCTCGGGAGCGCAAGGTGGTGGAAGCGCTCAGTAAAGGCATCATCAACAAGATCCTGCACACACCGGTGACCCGTCTGAGAGCGCCGCAGCCACGCCAGCAACGCCATCTGGCGATGAAGGTGATGCAGGACCTGTTTGAACTGGACGAGGGACCGTTTGACGGCTGAGATGCACTTGCATCGAAGTGTTCCCGGCGCTCGCAAACGTGCCCCTCGGCCTTGTACGGTCACCCCATTAAAAAGAGAGGAAGAGAGTCCATGAAACGCGTTCTTGCCATCATCCTCGGCGGCGGGGCTGGCACCCGCCTGTACCCCCTCACCAAGACCCGCGCCAAGCCAGCTGTGCCCTTGGCTGGTAAGTACAGACTGATCGATATTCCGGTCAGTAATTGCATCAACTCTGAGATCAATAAGATCTATGTGTTGACTCAGTTCAACAGCGCTTCGCTGAATCGTCACCTGACGATGAGCTATAATCTTTCGGCTGGTTTTGGCCAGGGTTTCGTTGAGGTGTTGGCTGCGCAGCAAACCCCCGACAGCCCCAGCTGGTTTGAAGGGACGGCTGATGCCGTACGCAAGTACCAGTGGCTATTCCAGGAATGGGATGTGGACCACTATCTGATCCTGTCCGGCGATCAGCTGTATCGGATGGATTACAGCCAATTCGTGCAGCATCACATCGATACTGGCGCCCAACTCTCCGTCGGTGCTTTGCCGGTTGATGCGGCCCAGGCTCAGGACTTCGGTTTGATGCGGACCACCCCAGATGGTCGCATTCGCGAGTTCCGCGAAAAGCCCAAAGGTGCCGATCTTGAGGCGATGCAGGTGGACACCGAAAAACTCGGTCTGTCAGCTGAAGACGCTCTGCGCAAGCCCTATCTGGCCTCCATGGGGATTTACGTCTTCAGCCGCGACACGCTGTTTGATCTGCTGGCCACCAATCCTTCAGCCACCGATTTCGGCAAGGAAATCATTCCGGCCTCCCTGGAGCGGGGTGA
>CAIZOZ010000325.1 GCA_903934745.1 uncultured cyanobacterium | reverse complement strand
GCAATCATCAGCTCAAAGCCCCCGGCACTGAAGACGCCTGGAGCAAAGATGCTGCCAACGAGCTGCACCACCATGGCAATCACCAGGCCAACGATGCCCAGACCCACCACTCCGGCAAGGGCCTGGCCGACGTTGTCGCTCATGCGACGGCCGAAGAAGGAGGCCAGCACAAAGGTGAAACCGGTGGCCAGGGCGGCCGTGCCGACGGCCCCGATGCCGGCTGCAGCCACGGCGTAGCTGACGATGCCACTGAGGGTGAAGCCGGTGATCAGGCTGTAGGCCGTGAGGATCGGCAGGGCCGTGGCGTTGTTGCCTTTGCTGGCTGCGTTCTGAGCCACGAAGAACAGGATGAAGTTGCCGATCAGGGCCACCCAGAACAGGGGCATGAACAGCGCGGGGCTTGAGGCCATCAGGGAGATGCCTCCCAGCACCCCGGCGGCGGTGAGCACCATGCCGCCACCGACATAGGGCAGAGCCTTGTTGACGACGTTGGGACCGACCAGGGAGCCCCGTTGGGCCTCCTGGATGGCTTGTTGGAAGTTGCTGCTGGCCGGCATGGCTCAGAAGATGTTGAAACTTGTCCCATCCTGCCAGCGGCAGCGAGGGCTTGGCGGCTGCGCTGGTGTGGATCCCCCTATGGGCGAGGCCCCGGGGAACTGGGAGCGGCCGCCGCCGCTGTTGCCGGCCAGAGCACGACCTCGAGCACGGCCACCCCTGTGCCGATGCAGGATTCCGCGAAGCGCAACAGGGCATTCAGGCCCGGGCTCAGGGACGGATCGAGGCTGGCGGTGACCATGATCACGATCACGGTGATCGCCGCCAGGCGGCCGTGGCTGGGAACGTTGATCGCGTTGCAGATCAGCACCGCAGCGAAAATGGTGAGTGCCATGCCCAGCGGATGGAAGGGCAGCAGCGTCAGGTAAACAGCACTGGTGATCGCCCCGATCGCCGAACCCAGCACGCGCAACGAGGCCGAAGCGGCGGTGTCTTTTCTGGACCCCTGGGTGACCACAATGGCGGAGATGGCCGACCACAGCGCTCCGATCTTGGGCAAATAACCCGGGAACAGGCTGGTGAAGCCGTAGCCCAGCAGGTAGGCCACCAGAGCCGCCAGGGCGATCTGGGCCGGGATGTGCAGCCGTTCGGCTCGTCTCATCGATCGCGGCAGAGCTGCTGGGTATCGAATCATGGTCTGGGTGCTGTCGCCAGCGAGCGGGCGTCGCGGCGGGCGTAGGCCTGCACCAGGCGTTGTACCAGGGGATGGCGCACCACGTCGGTGTCGCTGAAGCGGCAAATCGCCACCCCCTCCACCCCGGCCAGCACCTGCTCCGCCTCCACCAGCCCACTCAGCTGGCCGGCAGGCAGATCGATCTGGGTGACATCGCCCGTGACCACCATGCGGGAGTTCTCACCCAGACGGGTGAGCACCATGCGCATCTGGGCCGCGGTGGTGTTCTGGGCCTCATCAAGGATCACGAAGGCATCCGCCAGGGTGCGGCCGCGCATGTAGGCCAGGGGGGCCACCTCGATCACGCCCTTCTCCAGCAGGGCCTCGGTGCGCTCCCGGCCCAGCAGGGTGTGCAGGGCGTCGTAGAGGGGACGCAGATAGGGATCCACCTTCTGCTGCAGATCGCCAGGCAGAAAGCCCAGGCGCTCGCCCGCTTCCACCGCCGGCCTGGTCAACACCAGCCGCTCGACCCGCCGTTCCTGCAACATCCGAACCGCCTGGATCGTGGCCAGGAAGGTTTTGCCAGTGCCCGCCGGACCGATCGCCAGGGTGAGATCGTGACGCTCCATCGCTTCGATGAACCCTTTCTGACGCAGGGTGCGGGACCGAAAGGGGCGGCCATGCACGCTGGTGGCCAGCAGTTGAGCGCCCATGCTGCGGTGCTCTTCACTGCGGCCGGCGTCCAGCGAGGCCAAGGCATTCTGCAGATCCATGGCAAAAACAGCCTCGCCGCGCTGCCAGAGGGGGCGCAGCAGCTCAAGCAAGGCCGTCGTTCGTTCCAGCTGGGCCGGGCGCCCACTCAGATGGAGGTCAAGCCCTCGCAGCCGCAAGGTGCTGCCAGTGAGCGCTTCGATGCGGCGCAGATTGACCTCAGCCGCCCCAGCCAAAGCCAGGGCCGCCTCAGGACCGGGCAGAGCCAGGATGATGGGCTCGGCAACGGAATCTTCGTGGACGGTGCCAGTGGTGATCAGGCTTCGGCTGCAGCGTCCTCGACAGCCTCGGCGGCGGGTTCAGCCGCAGCCTTCGCCTCAGCAGCTGCTGCGGCTTCAGCAGCCTTGGCTTCAGCAGCTGCGGTTTCAGCGGCAAGCTTGGCGGCGGCTTCAGCTTTCTTGACTTCGGCAGCAGCAGCTTCGCGGGCAGCGGCCTGGTTCAGTTTGCCAACGGTTTCGGCTGGACGGATCGTCTTCTCGATCAGGCCGCCCTTTTCGAGCAGGTAGCGCACCGTATCCGTGGGCTGGGCCCCCTGGCTGAGCCTGGTGCGGATGGCTTCCGTATCCAGGCGGGTTTCCTTGGTGCGGGGGTTATAGAAGCCCAGCTCCTCGAGAGGACGACCATCCCGGCGGGAGGTGCTGTTGGTGGCCACGAGGCGGAAACTCGCTTCCCGCTTCTTACCGAACCGCTTGAGGCGGAGCTTGATCATCGAGGCCCTGACGTGAGATTTCCAGACAAGGACTTTACCTTGCCAACCGACCCTGCTGGCCTGGACGGTAGCGATCTGGATCGCTGGAAGGCAGCACGATCCCCGCCAACCAGATCAGCAGCCCCAGGGCCACGGCCGTGCCCAAGATCCAGCGGTAAGCGGAGTTGCGGACGATCGTGCGAATCTCGTACCAGGCTGGCTGCAATTGGCGCTTCAGGCCCGCAAACCTGGATCGGTGCCTACGGCGCCGAACCCTGCGGCCCCGATTGCTGGTGCGCTCCCGGCTCGCTTCCTCCATCAGAGCGCCCCGAATCCTTTGCGATTCTTCTTTGGCTTCGGGGCTCGGGGCGGCTGACCGCCTCCATGGCGACTACCGCCTGGCATGCCACCCATGCCGGGCATCCCCGGCATCCCGCCCATGCCTGGCATGCCGCCCATGCCGGGTAATCCCCCCATGCCAGGCATCCCGGGCATGCCCCCCTTGCTGAGCTGCTGCATGAAACCGCGCATCTTCTGAAAATCGGCCAGCACCTTGTCAACATCGGCCGCGGTGTGACCGCTGCCGGCGGCGATCCGGCGGCGGCGGCTGGGCTGGGACGCCAGCAATTCGGGCTGGCGCCGTTCGACTTCGGTCATCGAACCGATCATCGCTTCAATCTTCTTGAGCTGCTGCTCGCCCTGCTTGAGCATGCCGTCATCGATCTTGTTCATGCCCGGGATCATTTTCATCAGGCCCCCCAGGGAGCCCATGCGCTTGATCAGGCGCATCTGCTTGACGAAGTCTGAGAAATCGAAGCTGGCCTCCTGCAGCTTGCGCTGCATCTGCTCCACATCAGCCAGCTCCACCTCCTTGGTGGCCCGCTCCACCAGGGTGAGCACGTCGCCCATGCCGAGGATGCGACTGGCCATCCGCTCCGGGTGGAAGGGCTGCAGCGCCTCCACCTTTTCGCCGGGGCCGATGAACTTGATCGGTGCGCCGCTCACCTTGCGAATCGACAGGGCGGCGCCACCACGAGAATCGCCATCGAGCTTGGTGAGCACCGCGCCGGTGATGCCCACTTGTGCATGGAACGCGCGGGTGAGCTCGGCCGCCTCCTGGCCGATCATCGCGTCGACCACCAGCAGCACCTCGTCGGGCTTCACCGCCTCGCGGATCCGCACCATCTCTTCCATCATCGCCGTGTCGATCTGCAGTCGACCGGCGGTGTCGACCAGCACGGTGTCGAAGCCTTCGGCTTTTGCTTTTTCGATGCCGGCGGCAGCGATGTCCTCCGGTTTGGCGTCAGCCCCCAGGCTGAACACCTCCACACCGATCTGCTGCCCCAGGGTGCGCAGCTGCTCGATGGCGGCGGGCCGATAAACATCGGCAGCCACCAGCAGGGCCTTGCGCCCCTGCTCCTTGAGGTGCAGGCCCAGCTTGGCGGTGGCGGTGGTCTTGCCAGCCCCCTGCAGACCCGCCATCAGGATCACGGTGGGGGCCTGCTCAGCGCGGGCCAAGGGGGCGTTCTCGCCACCCATGGTGAGCACCAACTGTTCGTGGACCAGCTGGATGAACTTCTGATCCGGGCTGACACCGCGCACCACTTCGGCACCGATCGCCTTGCGCCGCATCTCCTCGACGAAGTCCTTGACCACCAGCAGGCTCACATCCGCCTCCAGCAGGGCGCGACGCACCTGCTTGAGTGCTTCGTCGATGTTCGACTCAGAAATCGTGGCCTGACCCCTCAGGCCCTTGACGGCGTCTTCAAAACGCTGGGAAAGTTCGTCGAACATCAGCAGGAGAAATCAGGGAGGCGGAGTCAGTCAGCGGTATGGGAAGCGGCCAGGCGCCAGCGATCGCCGTCGCGGCCGAACACATACACGTTGCGCAGGGTGGTGCTGGGGGTGCTCCCCACCACCTTGCCGGCGGCATCGCGTTGGCTATCGCTATAGCGCAGCCTGGTGATGACGGCGATCCGGCCCGGGGTGCGCTCACTGATCGCCAGGTCGGCGATGCTCACCTCAATGGTCTGCAGCACACCACTGGCGGCATCCTGGCGGCGCTCGCTGGCCAGACGCTCGACCATGCCCTCGCGGGCGATGACCTCAAGATTGGCCGGCAAACCGGCGCCAGCCAGCACCCGTGTCTTGGTGGCCAACCAGGACTCCAGCAAGCTGCGAATCTGAATTTCGCTTGGTTCGGCGGCCGTGAGCGGGGTGATCGTGCCGTTGCGCTGGGCCGCCAGCTGAGCCTGGCTGTTGGGCTTGTTGGCCTGAGTCGGTCCGGGCGAGGCCGCTGAACTGGATCTGGCAGGCAACGCTGGGCTCGCCCCCGAGCCGCCTGGCGCGGGTTGCGCCGGCACCACCACCACCCCCCGGGCCGGCGGGGCGGTGGCCGGCCGGGGTCGCAGCAACCAGGCACCGCCTGCAACCGCCAACACCAGGACGACGGCGCTCGCCAGCAGCGGCGATGCCGGCAAGGACAACCGAGGCCGGGAGAAGGAAGGCAGGGAGAACTGGGGCAGATTCAGCTGCGGCAGGCGCCAGGAGAGCGGGGTTTCCTCGGCTTCGAGGTCTGGGGCGGCGTCATCCGGCTCGCTCAAGCGAGGGCGGACGGGCGGCAGGCTCCAGTCAAAGCTGTCGAGCTCAGAACTGCTGGAGAAGCTGGGCAGAAAGTCAGCGGCAGCGCCAGAGACGGACGCCACCGGAGCCTCAACGCGGCGGCCGCTGCGCCGATCCTCCCGCTCCACCCAGGCCACCACATCGCGATCGCTGAAGTAGGCCTCCAGGTCGGGGTCGGCATCAAGATCGCGGTAGCCCGGCAGGACATCACGATCGAGCCAGTCGCGGCAGTAGGCGCAGAGCTGGGCCAGGGGGTCGTCGCTCTGGCGGGCGACCCAGGTCTTGAGGTCTTTGTTGGCGCCGTGTTCGAAGGTGCTGAGGGCCGTGTCCACATCACCCAGCAACAGGTGCAGGTTGGCCAGCAGCGGTTCAATGCCACTGCGGCCACTGGCCTGTAACCGGTCGCGGGCGGCGCCGATTCGCTCCGGTTTGCGCTGGGCGAACCCTGAGGCGGTGAGGGCCGTCGTGGCCAGGAAATCGGCGGCATTCGAACCCGCATCGCCCCAGCGGCTGAACAGATCCACCTGTTCCTGCACGGTGAGAAAGCCGCGAATCTGGCGGAAGAAAGCCTGAAACTCCTCGCTACTGAACTCGGGGTCGCTGTTGGATTCCAGCCCGCCGCGGCGCTGCACCAGCTGCTCCAGCAGGGCCAGCCCCTCCGCCCGCTCCTCCTTGGCCACCAGATCGCGACTGAGCAGATCGAGCACTCGGTAGGGGATGAGGCGCTCCAGCTCTTGATGCATGCGTTCGCGCAGATCGGGCAGCTGGCCCATGCGTTGCAGCAGCTGCAGCCCCTGCCTGAGGATGCCGGCGGCACCTTCAAAATGACGGCTGAGTTTGGCCTCGTCCGCGGCAGCCAGGCAGGCCAGGCCAGCCAGCAGCGTGAGATCAGCTTCACGACTGCTGCCCAGGGCAGGGGCCTGGGGAGGCTGCAGGCTGCGGCAGGCCAGCTCAAAGCAATCGGTGGGCTGGCCGGCCTCCAGCAGCAGCAACAAGCCAGCCACCTCGCGGCTGCTGGGTACCTCCAGGGCCGCCACCACCGTGCCTTCGCTCCTGGTCAGGGCCGTGAGGTCGGCTTCGTAGGCGGCTCGGCGCTCGCCATCGCTGAGCAGGTCGGCGCTGGAACGCAGCAGTTCGGCCCGCGCCAACAGGGTGTCAGCGGTGAAACCCTGCTCCGGACTGCGGTCGAGGCGGCCGGCCAGGGTACGCAGCACCGTCTGGGCGTCACTGGCCGGGCTCACGCCGAGGAGACGAAAATGATCGAGCGGCAGGTCCAACCGGCAGTGGCGCACTGGGCGTCGACTGTAGTAAGCAGCAGTGATTTTGACTGTCCTCTGGGGACGGACCCCGTACAGTCGGCGTCAAGATTTGAATTGGTCAGCTGACATGACCCAGGAACTGACCGCCGCACGAGCCGCTGCCGCTGCAACCACAGCCCCAGCCAGTGCCGTACCTGCCGAGGCCGGCAGTCATGCCCTGCGTCATCAAGCTCTGTATCCATCAGAACCGGCGGCGATCAGCGCTGAAGAGGGTCTGATGCTCTATCGCGACATGACCCTCGGCCGGCGCTTTGAAGACAAGTGCGCCGAGATGTACTACCGCGGCAAGATGTTTGGCTTCGTGCACCTCTACAACGGTCAGGAGGCCGTCTGCACGGGCGTGATCAAGGCGATGAAGCTCCAGCACGACTGGTTCTGCAGCACCTATCGAGACCACGTGCACGCCCTGAGCTGCGGCGTGCCGGCCCGGGAAGTGATGAGTGAGCTGTTCGGCAAGGCCACCGGCTGCAGCAAGGGCCGCGGTGGCTCGATGCACCTGTTTTCCAAGGAGCACCACCTGCTGGGGGGCTATGCCTTCATCGGCGAAGGGATCCCGGTGGCCCTCGGTGCTGCGTTCACCAGCCGCTACAAACGCGATGCCCTCGGCCAGGCCGACAGCGATGCGGTCACCGCCGCCTTCTTCGGCGATGGCACCTGCAACGTGGGCCAGTTCTACGAATGCCTGAACATGGCCTCCCTGTGGAAGCTGCCGATCCTGTTCGTGGTGGAGAACAACCGCTGGGCGATCGGCATGGACCACAACCGGGCCACCAGTGATCCGGAGATCTGGCGCAAAGCCTCGGCCTTCGGCATGGCCGGAGAGGAAGTGGATGGCATGGATGTGCTGGCTGTGCGTGGCGCCGCCCAACGGGCCATTGAGCGCGCCCGCGCCGGCGAAGGGCCGACGCTGCTGGAGTGCCTCACCTATCGCTTTCGCGGCCACTCCCTGGCCGATCCCGACGAACTGCGGGCCGCCGAAGAGAAAGAGTTCTGGGCCAAGCGCGATCCGATCAAACAGCTGGCCGCCCGCCTGATCGCCGATGGGCTCGCCAGCCAGGCCGAACTCAAGGACATTGAAAAAGAGATCGATGCGGTGGTGGCCGACTGCGTGGAATTCGCCCTGGCGGCGCCCGAGCCTGACAGCAGCGAGCTCACCAAGTACATCTGGGCAGAAGATTGAGGCGCCAGGCGTAGGGGTTGGCGGACTAACGCTAGATCAACACAGTGAGTTCTTGGTTGTGCCTGGCCATCGCGCCTGCACGGCTGCTTAGGTGTTCGAGCAGATGCTGGAACTCGGGTTCCTCAGCCAAGTCGCGACGCACGATCAGCGCGATGCAGTCGTTGATGCCAGTGTGCCAGTCGATCACACTGAGGCTGGAACTGGGGCCGGGACTGAGGTCCGTTGACAGTGAATTGACGGGAACGGTGGCCAGGCCTGTGGTCGCTCGACCTTCCCAGCCAATGAATTGATAGTCGTCCATGGTGATCTTGTCGTTCCACAGTCCCTGCTGGGCAAGAAGGCGTCCGAAGCGTGGATAGCAATCGGGGCCGAGTCCCAGGGAGGGGTAGCGGAGGAGATCGTTGATGGAGAGACCCTTTTCTCCTGCCAGTGGATGCTTCGCTCCGCTGGCCAGATGCAGCGGCATGTTGGCAATCTCGTAGGCGATGAACGCTGGATCGTCGCGGCTGGGCAAATCGGGCTGGCTGGAGGATATCCAGGCATCGATGACCCTCTCCTGCAGGAGGCGCAGTGGTCGTTGGATGCCGATGCGCCCGCTGCGTCCTGCACTCCATCCATTGGGCAAGCCTGCAATGATTTCACGCCCTACCCAGTGGTCGGACTCAAGCCTGAGCCGCTTGGCTTTGAGAAATCGGCAGAGTTGATGTAATCGTCTCTCCAGGCTCAGCAGGTGGGAGTGGGGCAGCGTGTCCCATTCGTCCTTGATTTTTCTCAGTTTCAGCCCCAGCTTGCCTGCAGCCAGAGCCGCACGCCGTGAGATGACGCTCTGACTGCAAAGGCAGTGCTGAGCCGCACGATGTCCCGATCCGAGCCAGATGAGCGAATCAAGGGATTCCAGCACTTCTGGCGTCAGCATTCATCAGGATTTTCTCACACCTTTATAGAGCAGCTGCTGGCTCCCCATAACGAATACCAGTATCGATAACTACCGAAATCTTGGGATTCAGCCGGCAATGGAGCTCCCTGTCGCGCGAATAGGTAAAGTTAGCAAGAAATGTCTTAACTGAGCTTTCTGTAGTGATTGTTGCTAATTCAGTTCCATGAGTGAGGTCTTGAGGGTTCAAGCGTCTCCGTTGGCGGCCTTGAACTCGCTGGCTGTTCTGGCTTCCACTGCTCGGCAGTGCGAATCGCGGGTGGCGCCGTTTCTGCCCATCAAGGATGCCTACCCCTTGCTGGATGGGCATAACTATGCCCACAAGACGGCGTCCTTGCAGCTAGGAAGTGTTGGTGTGTCGGTTGGGCTGGGTTCACCCTTCTGTTTTGAGGTGGACAACCATGAGGTCGTCACCCTGCTGTTGTCCTCTGGTGGTCGGGCCTGCGTGCAGCTCGACGGTGCCACGTACCGCAACAGCCTTCAGCAGCCGGGGCTGTTCCTGCCGGGAGAGGCCTATCGCTGTGAGCTCAGTGATGCCAATGGTTTTGTGATCACCACCCGGCCCGAACGCCTTGCCAGCACGGCTCTGACGATGGCCGAGGAAATGGACGCCAACGCGGTGGACCTGGCGGCTCTGCAGCAGCCTCTGGAGCTGGGAAGCCTGAGCGGCCATTCAGCCCATCTGCTTGATCTGCTGCGCAAGACCCTGTCGATGCTGGACGCTCTCCATACGGCGTCCAGACTTCCATCCCAGAGCAAGGCCATTGAGGATCTGATCTGCCGCCAGATTGCAGGACTTCTGATCCCAAGTCTGGTCGGCCGAAAGGACTGAACAGGCAGGGTTGCCGCCTGCTCAGCTGGTGGAGGGTATCCGGCGCGTCAGATTGCGCAACTTGCGCAGGGCTTTGAGCTCCACCTGGCGCACCCGTTCACGCGACACATCAAGCTGACGACCGATTTCGGCCAGGGTGTGCCGATCCTGACCGTTGAGGCCGAAGCGCAGGCCCAGCACCTCGCGCTCCTGTTCGGTCAGCTGATCCAGCCAGCGAGCCAGCTGCTCATGGTGCATGCCCCGCTCCACCAGATCCAGAGGCTCCTCAGCCGAACTGTCGGCGATCAGATCGCCCAGGAAACTGCGCCCCTCATCGGCATTGATCGGGGCATCCAGGCTGGAAGTGGTGAGGGACTGTCGCAACAGGGAATCGAGCTCCTCCAGCGGCATGTTGAGCGCTTCGGAAATTTCCTGGCGACTCGGCATCGCCCCCAACTTGTGGGCCAGTTCAAGGCTCACCTTGCGGATGGTGGTGAGCCGTTCGCTCAGGTGCACGGGCAGCCGGATCGTGCGGGACTGGCAGGCGATGCCCCTGGTCATGCTCTGGCGGATCCACCAGAAGGCATAGGTGGAAAACTTGTAACCGCGGGTGGGATCGAACTTTTCGACAGCGCGTTCCAGGCCCAGGGATCCCTCCTGAATCAGATCGAGCAGCTCCAGTCCTTTGCCTTGATATTTCTTGGCAACACTGACAACCAAGCGCAGGTTGGCCTTCATCATCCGCTGCTTCGCCCGATGACCGACCTTGATGATCTTGCGTTCCTGCGGGGAATAGTCGATTTTTTTCTCTTCTTCCAGCCGCATCATTGTCTGCACCTGGTTGCCCAGCTCGATCTCCTCCGCAGGCGTGAGCAGGGGCTCCCGACCGATGGAGGACAGGTACCAGGTCATGGAATCAGAACCCCTCCAGCTGGAGCCGCCACTGACTTTGACGGAGGAGGCAGTCATGAACCGTTGCGGGAAGCCTGAAGATTTTCACACGCATTCAGGCTTCTTGGCGGTGGTTTCAATAACCCTTCAGCTTTCAACAGCAAAAGAACACAAAGCACTCAATCCCAGCTCGGACCTGGGCTTTCGGGCTTGCCGTGGATCGAGACGACAACCTCCTGCTCGCCAATCTGCGGATTTCGCCTTTTGGCTCCCCGCTCCGCGGGGTCAATTGGCATCAGTGCCGCTGCAAATCCGCAGCTATCGCCTGGGGGCTCACCCCGCCAGGGCCCAGGCGCTGCAGGCAAGCCAGGCCAGCCTCGGCGTGGGCCAGGGCCACGGCGGCCAGCAGCGAGGCGTCCGCCCGCCGGTCAGCCGTCTGCAGCTCCGTACCGCAGGCCAGCGCCGCTGCTCCACGTCCCGCCGCGTACCCGGCCAGCACATCGCCAAGGCCAGCCCTGGCCGCCTGCGGCGCCGCCTGCAGCAATTGCCAGCGACGCCCGTCCGCCGCCGCCACCACCGTGCGGGCCCCCTTGAGCAACACCGTGGCGCCACTGGTTCGGGCCGCCTTGGAGGCAGCCGTGAGGGGATCCAAGCCCCGTAGAGCTGGGAACAAACGCGCAAACTCCGCCCCATGGGGCGTGATCCAGGTGGGCCCGCCGCGCAACCGCAACCAGCGGCAAGGGTCCTCGGCCGGCTCGCTGGCTTCGCTGGCCAGGGCACCGTTGGCCGGATGCCCCCAGAGAGCCAGGCGGTTGAGACCATCGGCATCGAGCACCACCAGGCCAGGGAACGCCTGCAGCAGGCGCCAGCTGGCGGCCTCGCTGGCAGCTGGCGCCTCACTGCCCAGGCCTGGACCCAGCAGGATCGCATCGAAACGCTCCAGATCGAGTGCCGCCAGTGGCGCCAGATCCAGCCCACCAGCGGCCGTGGCCCCCAGCGCCGCGCTCACCACCACCTCGGGATGCACCATCCAGAGGTGGTCCACCAGCTCCTGGGGCAGGGCCGCCCTCACGCTGCCGCAACCGGAAGCACCGGCACCGGCCAGGGCCAGGTGGGCGGCGCCGCGGAAATGACGGCTGCCGGCCACCACCAACAGCCGACCGCGGCCGTACTTACCGGCGGCGGGATCGGCGCGCGGCCAGGGAGCCCTGGACCGATCGCCGCCAGCCAGCGCCAAGGGCGTCCCTGCCGGCAAGGTGGCCAGCAGGGACGGCGGCAGACCCAGATCGATCCGCTCCAGCTGTCCCACCCGGGCCAGGGCGGCGTCCTGGACGAAGCCGCGCTTGAGCAGGCCGAGGCTCCAGGTGCGCTCGGCGGTCGCACCGCCCCGACCCAGCAGGCGACCGCTGTCGGCGCAGAGGCCGGTGGGGCCGTCCACGGCCAGCAGCCTCTGGGGCCGGAGGCACTGGCGCTCCTCCAGCAGGCCTTCAAGCGGTTCGCCTGGGGCGCGGCTCTGACCGATCCCGAACAGGGCATCGATCCAGAGCTCCGGATCCCCCGGTTCGGGAACCGCCTCGAGCCGGGGGATCCCCAGCCAGAGCGCGTGGCGCAGATGGGCGTCGGTGAGCGGCTTGTGACGCTCAAACGGACTCCAGATCCGCACCGCGACGCCGGCCAAATGCAACTCCCGGGCCACCACCAGGCCGTCACCGCCGTTATGGCCGGGGCCCACCAGCACCAGCACAGCCTGTCCCGGCGCGATCAGGCCAGCCCTGGCCGTCTCTGCTCTGGCCAGCAGGCGAGCGCTGATCGCCAGGGCCGCCTTCTCCATCAGCGCCGCCACCGGCAGGCCAGTAGCGAACAACTGGGCTTCCAGAGCCGCCATCTCGACCGCCGTCACCAGCAGATGATCGGCATCGGGGGCGGGCCAGGGGGCGAGAGGGGGCACGACGGAGGGGGAAGGCAACTTCCATGATGGAGAGAACTGAACGGGGCATCCAGGGATGTCCGTGCGCGTGCCGGCCACTCCATCCCAACGGGAACCCATGCTGGATCACTCTCCTGATCAAGCGCTCGATCAACCCCGAACGCCCCAGCGCCAACCAGCCGGCAGCGCCACCCTGGCGGGGGCCGCTGCTGTGGAGCGCCTGCGCGCCTGGCCCGGGGGCCATCGGGTGGCGGTGGGGCTCTCTGGCGGGGTCGACAGTTCGCTCACGGCGGCGCTGCTGGTGGCGGCCGGCTGGCAGGTGGAAGGGCTCACCCTGTGGCTGATGAGCGGCAAGGGGGCTTGCTGCGCCGAGGGACTGGTGGATGCCGCCGGGATCTGCGAACAACTGGGGGTGCCCCATCACGTGGTGGACAGCCGCGAGCGCTTTCACTCTGAGATTGTCAATTTCCTGGTGGAGGGTTACGCCGCCGGGGTGACGCCGCTGCCCTGTTCACGCTGTAACCGCGAGGTGAAGTTCGGGCCGATGCTGGCTTGGGCCAAGGCGGAGCTCGGCTTCGAGCGCATCGCCACCGGCCACTACGCCCGCGTGCGTCACGCTGAAGCAGGCGAGTCGCTGCCGGTGCCCGGCGACGCCAGCGGGCGGCACCAACTGCTGCGGGGGCTGGATACCAACAAAGATCAAAGCTATTTCCTCTACGACTTACCCCAGGAGAGTCTGGGCCGGCTGGTGTTTCCCCTCGGCGAACTCACCAAGGCCGACACCCGCGCCGAGGCCTCCCGGCTGGGACTGCGCACGGCACAGAAACCGGAAAGCCAGGATCTCTGCCTGGCCGATCACCACGGCTCGATGAAGGCGTTTCTGGATGCCTATCTGGCGCCGCGGCCCGGGCAGATCGTGTTGGCGGATGGCACCGTGGTGGGCCAACACGACGGGCTCGAGCACTTCACGATCGGCCAGCGCAAGGGTCTTGGCGTGGCCTGGAGTGAGCCGCTGCATGTGGTGCGCCTCGATGGCGCCCTGAATCGGGTGGTGGTGGCACCGCGATCCCAGGCGGCTCGCCAGCACTGTGAGGTGGGGGCCGTGAACTGGCTGTCGATGGCGGCACCAACCGCAGCGATCGAGGTGCTGGCCCAGGTGCGCTATCGCAGCCAACCTGAGCTGGCGCTGCTGACACCCCTGCCTGCCAGCCCAGCCGATCAAGCTGCCGGGCGCCCGCATCGCTGCCGCCTGGAGTTTGCCGAGCCCCAGTTCTCGATCACCCCAGGCCAGGCGGCGGTGTTCTATGCCGGCGACGTGTTACTGGGGGGTGGGTTGATCAGCTCGGCCGCATGACAGCACGTGCGACCTGATTCAACAGCTCTTGTTTATAGCGTCTGATGACAGAATCCAGATCAGAAGACCTGACAGTCAACGGGCCTGAATCCCCAGATCACCCTCACCAGAACGGATCTGTCGCCAGCTCCACCTGCAGAATTCCGCCTTTGCAGCTCGGCACGGTGGCGATGCAGGCCCTCACCACCTGGCCATTCACCTCGATCTCACAGGCTCCGCAACTGCCGCCAAGGCAGCCGGTGGCAATGGCGACGCCGGCCTCACGGGCGGTGATCAGCCAGTCGCTGCCGGGGGCGGCTTCGCTGCTGTGGCCATCGGGCCATCGGATCACAACCGGGGGCTTGGCCACGCTGGGGACTCCGCTCTAGAGGGGCTGGGAATAGGGACGAGAACACATGGGGCCCGCTGAGCTTGAAGGCTCAAGCCAGCAGCGGCCCCAGATCCACATGCTGCTCAAAGGCATCCGCCAGGCGATCGAGCAACAGGTCGCGCTGACGGGCGTGATGGGGCTGGTTTTCGCTCAACGGCGGCAGGTTGCGGCGGCGGCGCAGTTGGTTCAGCCAACGGCGACGCCAGGGGCCGTTCTCAAACACGCCATGGAGATAGGTGCCGGCCACCAGGCCTCCCTGCTCGCCTGTGGCCTGCCACCAGCCCAGCCCCGCCTGACTGCTGAGGGGATTGAGCTCGCCCTGCCGCAGGCCGTGGCTGAAAACCTGACTGACGCTGACGTCTTGGCTGACCAGCTGGCTGACGCCGTGATGCAGTTCGAAGCCTTCGAGTTCCACGGGGGAGCCGGCGGGCCAGAGGGCCTGGCTGCAGCCTTGGCGCAGGGTTTTGGCTCCGGCATAGGTGGTTTCAAGCGGCAACAGACCGAGGCCTCGGCTCTGGCGATCCTGGGGATCGTCAGCGTCCTCCTCCACCAGGTTCCCCTCCAGCCCCTGGGGATCCAGCAACCGCTCCCCCAGCATCTGCAGCCCGCCGCACAGCCCGAACACATGCCCGCCGGCCGCCCCATAGGCCCGCAGTTGTTCATCGAGGCCCTCGGCCTGCAGGGCGGCCAGATCGCGCCGGGTCTGCTTGCTGCCGGGCAGGATCACCGCATCGGGGCAGCCCAGCTCTTCACCCGGTTTGAGCCAGCGCAGCTGCACCGTGGGTTCGGCTTCCAGCGGATCGAGATCCGAAAAATTGCTCATCGAAGGCAGGCGCAGCACGGCGATCGTCAGCTCGGCCCCCTGCTTGCGGCCGCGGCGCTCCAGCAGATCAAGCGAATCCTCCGGCGGAAACAGCTCCTCCAGCCAGGGCATCACGCCCAGCACCGGCACTCCGGTGTGCTGCTCCAGCCAGCGGCGGCCTTCGTCGAACAACTCGCGGCGGCCACGGAAGCGATTGATCAGCAGGCCGCGGATGAGCGGACGCTCCACCGGACGCAGCAGGGCCAGGGTGCCCACCAGCTGGGCGAACACCCCGCCGCGCTCGATGTCGGCCACCAGCAGGCAGCGGGCCCGCAGGTACTGGGCCAGGCGCAGGTTGGTGAGATCGCGCGGCTGCAGATTCACCTCCACCGGACTGCCGGCCCCCTCCAGCACCAGCCGCCCACCCGGATAACGGCCCTGCAACTCGGCCAGGCCGGAACGGATCGCCGCCCAGCCGGGCTTGAACCAGTCGCGGTAATAGTGCTCAGCGCGGGCGTTGCCGATCGAACGGCCCAGATGGATCACCTCACTGGTGCTGTCGCCGCGGGGTTTGAGCAGCACCGGATTCATCGCCGCCTCGGGCTCCAGCCCCGCCGCCCAGGCCTGCAGGGCCTGGGAATAGGCCATCTCACCGCCAGCCTGATCCACCCAGGCATTGAGGCTCATGTTCTGCCCCTTGAAGGGCAGCGGTGTTTCGCCGCGGCGCTTGAGCACCCGGCAGAGGGCAGCGGTCATCAGCGATTTACCGGCGCCGCTGCTGGTGCCCAGCACCATCAGCGGCCGCGGCGCGCCGGGCAGGGGCCGGCTCACAGGCGCGGCCAATGACGCAGGAGCATCTCCCGCAACCTGTGACGCCGGCTGGCCCTGGGGATCTCACCGGGCCAGCGACTGATCACGGATCGGCCCAGAGGGGTGAGCCGCACCCGTTCGGTGAGGCCCTGGCCATCCACTTCGCGCCGCAGCACGCCGAGCCGGATCAACCAGATGAAGTGGTCTTCAGCCCGCTCGGCCCCCAGCGCAGCGAACAACAGCAGGGAGCCATCGGGGCGGGTCCCCAGCTCACTGCTGCTGATCGCCCGATCGCTGAGCTCCTCGTAGAAGACCCTTCGGAACGGCAGGCAGGTGAGCGAGCGGGCGGCCCGATCACGGGCCCAACCATCGCTGCCATCGAGGGACTGGGCCGGCTGGGATGGGGATGGCCCGGTCTGGGGGTTAGCAGCCACGGGGACGGTGATCAGTTGAACAGGCTGTTGAGCAGCCCCTCAAGCGTGTTGACGGCCGGAACGGCCTCGCTGCCACTGCGGCCATAGCCGGGATTCGCGCCATTGGGGTTACCCCAACCACCACTGTTCCCCCAGCCACCGCTGTTCCCCCAGCCGCCAGGGAAGCCACTGCCGTAACCACGGCTGGCATCAAGCTGCAGATCGGACCAGCGGAACACCATGGCATTGCCCCTGTTGCTGTAAGCAACAGGCCAGGTTCCCGTGGCATCGCGCAACACCAGACGGCCATTGCCCTGGTTGTAGAAGCTGTAGCGACGGCCGTCGCGGGTTTCCACCACGTAGGTGCTGCCAGCGAAATCCTGGCGGCGGCTGAGGCGGCAGCCGCCACTGAACAGATTGCGACCCCGCTGCTGCAGCTGGCAGGTGCTCTCGCCGGAGATGTTGCCACCACCACCGCTGGTACCGAACAGCTGCTTTGTCAAGCGATGGCTGACGTTGCGCCGTTGCCAGCCGTCGTCCCAGCAGGTTCGGCGGTTGATGCTGCAGACCTCACCGCCGCTGAGCTGAAAATCCTGGGCCGGTGGCCGACCGGAGATCTGACGCAATAAATCCCGCTCCGCCTTCTGGCCGTAGCTGCGGCGGGTCTGGTTCACGGACGGTCCCTGGCTGTCGTAGCAGATGCGCTGGCTGTTGTCACAGACCACACCCGGGCGAGAAAGATCCAGCGCCAGGGCCGCAGTTTGCAGGGTGATCGCCCCCGCAACCCCGACCAGCAGGCTCACGGGTCGGATCTGCTGGAGTGGGCGCATGGCGCACGATCGGATCACTGCTGTTGAAGGTAGCCAAACCATGGGAAGGTGGCGCCAGCCCCGACCTTCCGATGTTGCTGCTGGCTTCGGCTTCCCACGCCCGTCACCGTCTGCTTGAGCAAGCGTCCATCCCCCATCGCGTCTCGGTGAGTGGCGTGGACGAGGAGGCGATCCACGACCCCGAGCCCAGGCGGCTGGTTCAGTTGCTGGCCCAGGCCAAG
>CAIZOZ010000324.1 GCA_903934745.1 uncultured cyanobacterium | reverse complement strand
GCCCAAGACGCAGTGATCGAGATCACGTGATTCCAACCACAGGGACTTGCACTCAGTTACTTAATAATAGCCTGAATCAGCTATCAATTAATGGTATTAATAGCGCGAGCGACAATGATAATAAATACGAATATCATAAATAAAGTATGAATAATTTGCAGTTTTTTAAGTCGATTACCAATTAACATGTGGCCCTCGGGAGAGCCAAAACAGTTGCTGGATAAAATTGTGAAATAAAGATAATCAGTTGGCCCTGGCAACCAAAAATCTGTCTTCAATAGATGTACCTCCATTTGCTCTTCTGGGAAGAGAATACCCTGAGGGATAAGCCTATTTTTACTATCATTGATTGATAAATTTCGTAGCGGATAATCCCAGTACCAGTACCAAAAAACAAAAACTAGATTTATGGCTATGTACAGGGCAAAAGATTCAATCAGAAGCTCATAGGATTCAATGTGTAGCCGGTAAATTGTAACGTTGACCGAGATCATATTGGTCACCAGCTGCAGCGAGGCCAACAGGCCAAGCGAGCGCATCAGTCGCCGCTGAATCAATCGCCCCTGTCGCAAATCAGGCAACCAACGAAAGAGCAACAAATACAGAAAAAGCAGCAATAAAACTGCATAAAAGATCTGCAATAAACCACCCAAAATACTTAAATAGATTCTTGCCTTATAATGCTCGACAACATAGTAATAAACGATCTGAAGCCTCAGCAGTAAATCAATCAGCACCGATCCCACCAGGGCCAGCAGGTAAGGGCGGCAGATCTCCGGCGCCACCAAATCACGGCTTGCCTGCGGCACCGGGCTAGGCCACTCGCTTGTCCAACAGGCTGGCCACATAACTGTGGGTCTCGCCGGAATCCCCACCAGCCAGTTCGGCCAATTCGGTCTGGCGAGACTGAGTGTCCCGCAGCTGGGACACCCGCGTCTGGGTGATGCCTTCCTCCACCATCTTGCTGACGCGGAAATGATGATCAGCCGCAGCCGCCACCAAGGGCTGATGGGTGACGCAGAACACCTGACGCTGCTGGGCCAGGCAGCGCAGCAATTCAGCCATCGCACCGCTGATGCGGCCACTGACACCACTGTCGATCTCATCAAAGAGCAGGGTGACGTGGGGATCCGCCGCCGCCAGGCAGGTTTTCAGGGCCAGCAGAAAGCGGCTCATCTCGCCACCGGAGGCCACCTCCGCCAAGGGAGCCAGGGGCTGACCGGGATTGGCGCTGAAACGGAACTGCACCACATCGGCACCCTCCTCCCCGGGCTCCGCCGCCTCGATCGCCACCGCGAAGCGCACATTGGCCAGCCCCATCGGTCGTAACGCCGCCATCAATCGGGTTTCGAGCTCAACGGCGGCGCTGCGGCGAGCCAGGCTGAGGGCTGCCGCCCGCCGATCCCTCGCCTGCAGGGCCGTCTGCTCGCCCTGCTGCAAGGCCGCCAGGGAGGCCTCCGCGGAACCGGGAGCCAGGCGTTGCCGCAGCTGATCGCGCCATTGAATCAACTCAGCCAGCCCCTTGCCGTGGCGCCGCTCCAGCGCCTTGAGCTGGGCCAGCCGCTCCTGCAGCTCCGCCAGCCGCTCCGGATCACTCTCCAGACAGGCCCCATAGCGATCCAGCTCCCGAGCCAGATCCTGGAGAGCCACCAGACCATCGGTGCAGCGCTCGCGCAGCAGCGCCACACTGGCGTCGAGACACTCCATCTGCTGCAGCTCCTGCTCGCAGGCAGCCAGATGATCGAGCGCCGCAGGGGCCGCCTCCGCTCCCTCCACCAGGCGACCCAGCAAGGTCATCACCCCCTGCTGCAGGCGCACCCCATGGGCCAGGCGATCCTGCTCGATCTGCAACTGTTGCGCCTCCAGCGGATCATCCAGACCCGCCACGTCCAGATCCTCCAGCAGCTGCTCCTGTTGTTGGCGCTGCTGCTGCAACCGCTCGTGATCAGCCAGGGCTGCCGCCAATGACACCGCCGCCGTCCGCCACTGCCGAAACGCGCTGCGGGCCGCCTCCAGCAGCGGCACCTGTTGTTCACCGGCAAAACGATCCAGCCACCGGCGCTGCTGGCCGGGACGGGCCAATTGCTGGGTTTGCCCTTGAACCGTGAGATCCAGCAACAGCGGGCGCAGATCCAGCACCTGGGCGCGGCTCACGGCGATGCCATTCAGCCGGTGACGACTGCTGAGCCGATCATCCTGCAGCCGCCAATCCCGGCTCAGAACGAGATCCTCCTCCTCCGTCTCCAGCTTCTGGCTCTCCAACCAGGCGCGCACCGGTGGGGACAGCTGGAAACAGGCTTCGATCCGGCCGCGCCCACAACCCCGCCGCAGCAGCCTGGCCCCCTGAGCTCCCTGGGCTCCGCCCAGCAGGGCATCGAGCGCATCCAGCAGGATCGATTTGCCCGCGCCGGTTTCACCGGTGAGCACCGTGAATCCGGCCTCGAACGTCAACTCGAGGTGTTCGATCAGGGCGATGTTCTCGAGGCTCAGGGCCGTGAGCACGCCAGCCTCCGCAGCGCCGTCGGTGTGAGCTCCGACCGTAGCGGCTGCAGGTTTCGTTTAGAAGGGGGGAACGTTCCGATTTGCGCCGTCCGCCCCCGCGTGGCATGGCACCCCACCGCCATGGTCAGCTCGCCCCCAGCCCCTCAGAGCAGCTCGAGCCACCTGGACCCCCCCCTGCATGAACCGGGCCCGCAGCATGGCCCCGCAACGCCAGCCCCGCGCGACCTGGGCGACTTCATCGAAGCGGCTGGACTGCTGAGCTATGACCCGGCCGCCATCACCCGCATCTACGCCGGCCATCCCCAGCGGCTGATCCGGCGGCTCTGGCAAACCCTGGTGCCGATCGGTCTGTATCTCCTGGGCGTGGGTTTCGACTGGGCCAGCGGCGCCCTGAAGCTCAAGGAGCGAGCCCGCAGCCGCGCCCGGGAATGCGCCGAACTGCTGGCCGAACTCGGACCCGCCTTCATCAAAGCCGGCCAGGCCCTCTCCACCCGGCCCGACATCGTGCCGCCGGTCTTGCTGGAAGAACTGGCCCAGCTGCAGGACCAACTGCCTGGTTTTGACAGCGCCCTGGCCATGGCCTGCATCGAGGAAGACCTCGGGGCTCCGGTGGATGAGATCTTCAGCCAGCTGGACCGCGAACCGATCTCGGCCGCCTCCCTCGGGCAAGTGCATCGCGGCACCCTGCACAACGGCGAGCGGGTGGCGGTGAAGGTGCAGCGCCCGGGCCTAAGGGAGCAGATCACGCTCGATCTTTACATCGTGCGCAACATCGCCGCTTGGATGAACACCAATGTGGGCCTGATCCGCAGTGACCTGGTGGCCCTGATCGATGAACTCGGCAAGCGGGTGTTCGAGGAGATGGACTATCTCAACGAAGCCGCCAACGCCGAGCGCTTTGCCGCACTGCATCGCCACAATCCCCGCATCGCCGTACCGCGCATCTTCCACGAGGCCACCAGCCGGCGGGTGCTGACGATGGAGTGGATCGAAGGCGTCAAACTCACCAACCTCGAAGCGGTCCGCGCTATCGGCGTCGATCCCGACGACATGGTGCAGGTGGGCGTCAACTGCAGCCTGCAACAGTTGCTTGAACACGGTTTCTTCCACGCCGATCCCCATCCAGGCAATCTGCTGGCCCTCGCCGATGGACGACTGGCCTATCTCGACTTCGGCATGATGAGCGAAGTCACCCGGGAATCGCGCACCGGGCTGATTCAGGCGGTGGTGCATCTGGTGAATCGAAACTTCGGCGCCCTCTCCAAGGATTTTGTCTCGCTTGGATTCCTGGGCGAAGAAGTGGATCTCGAACCGATTGTTCCCGCCTTTGAAGGGGTGTTCGGCCAGGCGCTGGAGATGGGGGTGAGCCGCATGGATTTCAAGGTTGTCACCGATGACCTCTCCGGCGTGATGTACCGCTTCCCGTTTCGAGTACCGCCCTATTACGCCCTGATCATCCGCTCCCTCGTCACCCTCGAAGGGATTGCCCTGAGTGTCGATCCCAGCTTCAAGATTCTCGGCGCCGCCTACCCCTATTTCGCTCGCCGCCTGATGGAGGATCCCGATCCCTCGCTGCGCCGCAGCCTGCGCGAAATGTTGTTCGATGGCGAGGAATTCCGCTGGCAACGGCTGGAAAATCTGATCAGCAGCGCCTCACTCCAGGCCGAACTGGACATCGAAGGCCTGCTGGATCAGGTGCTCGACTTCCTCTTCTCCGCCAACGGTGGCCTGCTGCGCCAGCAACTGGTGGATGCGGCGGTGGAACGGATGGACAACCTGGCCTGGCGCACCACCGTGCGGCTCGGTCAGCGCCTGCCCCGCTCCCTGCAACCACCAGGACTGCGCCAGGCCAGGTTGATGGACACTTCCAGCAGCAGCGGCCCCCTGCTCGACCTTGAACCGCTGCGGCAACTGGCAGCGATCCTCCAGGATCTGCCGGGATTCGAACCCCGATTGCTGTTGCGCCGCCTGCCGAGGGTGCTCGGAGAACCGGACCTGCGCCGCATGGGGGTGGATCTGGCACGGGGACTGGCAGAGCGCGGGGTGGTGCACCTGCTGCGCGACCTGCTGGTGACCCCGGATGTGCGGAAGACCGTCGAATTGAGCAGCCGCTGAGGGCTGAGCAAGCACGGCAGGTCGCTCTAGATTCAGAGTCCATTTTCCGGTGATCGGCTTGCGCAAACGGCAACGGCTCCTGGCAGCACTGCTCGGCCTTGGCCTGTGCTGCGCATCCCCTGCCGCCATAGCGGCTGAAAACGTAGTGTTCGTGAGTGGCGCCTTCCGCCGCTCGATTCCCGTCGCCGATCTCGAGCACCTGGCTGTGACCGGGGAAGCCCGGGGTCTGCTGGCAGATGTTCTGAAATTGAGCCATCAGCAACCGGCAGCGGTGGCCAAGTTGCTCAACCAATCGGTGGTGCTGCCGGTGGTGCTGGTCAGCCGTCTGCTCAATACCCGCATCGGTGAAGCGCTGCTGAATCGTCTGGCGCAGATCGTCTTTCCACTCAAGGCCTCCCAGGTGGGGCTGCCCGCCCTGCGCTCAGCGGTGATCCTGGGCCTTGCTGACAACAAAACCGGACTGTCGGCGATCACCTTCCTGCAGGCCTATCCCACCCAGGAACTGGCGGTGAGCCTGCCCGCCCTGATGGGCTTGATGAGCAAGGCCAGCTCGATCACCGATCTGGTGCGCTTCTTCTCCGATTCGCCGCTCGATGGGCTGCGTGGCGACAAAACCAGCAGCAACAAAACCCCCTGACCCGCCCCCAGCTCGGCGGCCCAGGGCCGCAGGAGGGGCTGGGCGAGAAGTGGCGACGTAGATTCGCTCCAGCGCCGCATTTCCACCCGTGCCCCTGCTTCGAGCTCTGCAGCGCCTGGGCCACAGGCCCACGATGCAGGACTGGCCGGGCTTGATCGAGGCCTACCGCTCCTGGCTGCCGGTGACTGCCGCCACGCCGGTGATCACCCTGCGGGAAGGAGCCACGCCGCTGATCCCCGCGCCTGTGATCGCCGAACGCATCGGCCGCGGCGTCAAGGTGTTGCTCAAATACGACGGTCTCAACCCCACGGGCTCCTTCAAGGACCGGGGCATGACGATGGCGATCAGCAAGGCCCGCGAAGCCGGCTCGGAAGCTGTGATCTGCGCCAGCACCGGCAACACCTCAGCCGCCGCCGCGGCCTACGCGCGGCGGGGTGGCATGCGGGCCTTCGTGCTGATTCCCGATGGCTATGTCGCCCAGGGCAAACTGGCCCAGGCCCTGCTCTATGGCGCCGAGGTGCTGGCGGTCAAGGGCAACTTCGACCGGGCCCTGGCGATCGTGCGCGATGTGGCTGATCGCTATCCGGTCACCCTGGTCAACTCGGTCAATCCCTATCGGCTGCAGGGCCAGAAAACCGCCGCCTTCGAGGTGGTGGATGCCCTGGGCGAAGCCCCCGACTGGCTCTGCATCCCGGTGGGCAATGCCGGCAACATCAGCGCCTACTGGATGGGTTTCCAGGAGTACCAGGCTGCTGGCCACTGCCGCCGCCTGCCACGAATGATGGGTTTCCAGGCCGCCGGTTCGGCGCCGATGGTGCTGGGACACACCGTGGAACATCCGGACACCATCGCCACGGCGATCCGGATCGGCAATCCGGTGAACCGGGAGAAAGCGCTCAAGGTGGAAGCCGAAAGCAAGGGGGGCTTCATGGCCGTCACCGATGCCGAAATCATTGAGGCCTACAAGCTGCTGGGCAGCGGCGAAGGGGTGTTCTGTGAACCAGCCAGCGCCGCCTCGGTGGCCGGCCTGCTGAAGCGGCACCAGGAGGTCCCTGCCGGGGCCACGGTGGTGTGCGTGCTCACAGGCAACGGCCTCAAGGATCCAACCACGGCGATTGAGAACAACGACTCGAAATTCCATACCGGCCTGGCGCCTGAAACCGATGTGGTGGCCAGAGTGATGGGGTTCTGAACCGGCGATTGCCGCGGCCCCGGAACCTGTCGTACTGAACCTGTCGTGCTGAACCGATGGCGCTGAAGCGGTGGTGCTGAACGCCAGGAACCTTGTCCTGCGGCCGGATCGAGCCGCAGGCTGATTCCCGGTACCCCGGCCAACACCCAGCAACGGCCGTGGGCCAGGGCCAGACCGCTGCTTGCGGCCCTGGGCACGGATCCCGCTCACGGTGGCGTCCAGAGATCGGACGGGACAGCCAAGCCAGGAGGCGGGGTTCGGGGAGCCAGCGGCCTGCGGCCCCATCGCAACGCAGCTTCTGCCGGAGTTGACGCTGGATCGCGGCGACTGAACACGGAATTCCGGTGCTCAACCAAGGCTGAACCGTTGGGCGCTGCCTGGGTCATTCGGCGTTTCCGCTGAGGCACCAGCCAACAGTTGAGCCTGCTGGCAACGCCTCTGCTGGTGAAGCCTGCCGGCGCGATGGCCCCAGCAGGGAGCTGACCTGCTGCGCCTGTTGGCCGCCCAGGAACGCCTGGCGCAGGCCCCGATGGAGCCGGGCGGCGCTCGGCTTCACCACCAGCCACCTGGCCAAGCGTCTGGGGAAAGCGCAGGAAACACCCCCTAAAAAGGTGGTAAAACCACAGGAGAGCTGGACCCGCCGAAGACGGCCTGTTTTCCCCAGGCCCGGGAAATAGTGGAAAAGACAATTTCCGGCTCAGATCCAACATGATTTTCCACAGCGGTCATTGTGATAATTACCAGTCAGGAGAAGGGATCTGAGCTGTTCCTGCCGTTTTCCACCGCCCCTACTACGGCTGAAGATTTTTTTTATTTCAGGAAATCAATCCTTTGGACAGCAGAACAGCTCGAGCTGGAGGTGCCGGCACGTTGCGCTTTTGCCCGGCCTGTGAAACCGTGGGCCCGCCCATGACATCGCCCCGGGCAGGCCAGGACCCCAACCCATGAAGCTGGTCTGCTCCCAGACCGAACTCAGTTCCAGCCTTCAGCTGGTGAGTCGTGCCGTGGCCTCACGCCCGACCCATCCGGTGCTGGCCAACGTGCTGCTCACCGCTGATGCAGCCACCGGGCGCCTGAGCCTCACTGGGTTTGATCTCAACCTCGGCATTCAGACCAGCCTTGCGGCCGCGGTCGAAAGCAGTGGTGCGATCACGCTGCCTTCGCGTCTGTTCAGTGAGATCGTCAGCCGGCTGTCGTCCGATAGCCCGATCACCCTCAGTTGTGGCGAGGCCGATGAGCTGGTGCAGCTCACCAGCCTCTCGGGCAGCTATCAGATGCGGGGCATGCCCGCCGAAGATTTTCCCGATCTGCCCCTGATGCAGAGCGGCACCCCGATCCGGATCGATGCCGAGGCGCTGGTCAAGGGGTTGCGCGCCACCTTGTTCGCCAGCAGTGGCGATGAGGCCAAGCAAGTGCTCACCGGCGTCCATCTGCGCCTCGATGACGACGGTCTGGAGTGCGCCGCCACCGATGGTCATCGCCTGGCGGTGCTGCGGCTGGCCAACATCACCGAGCCACAAGCTGCGGCGTCCGCCGAATTGGTGGCTGGTGAACCCTTTGCCGTCACGGTGCCGGCCCGCTCCCTGCGCGAACTGGAGCGACTGCTCAGTGGTCGTCCCAGCAGCGAACCGCTCAGCCTGTTCTGTGAACGCGGCCAGGTGGTGGTGCTCTGGGCCGATCAGGTGCTCACCAGCCGCATCCTCGACAGCACCTATCCGAATTACCGCCAGCTGATTCCGGAATCGTTCAATCGCCGGATCGTGCTCGATCGCCGCGGCTTCGTCTCCGCCCTGGAGCGGGTGGCTGTGCTGGCGGATCAGCACAACAACGTGATCAAAATCAGCAGTGATCCCGCCGGCGGCAAGGTGATGATCCGTGCCGATGCCCAGGATGTGGGCAGTGGTGCTGAATCACTGGCTGCCGAGATCAGTGGCGAGGAGATCGAGATCGCCTTCAACGTCCGCTATCTGCTCGACGGTGTCAAAGCGATGGCTGCGGATCAGGTGGTGTTGCAGTGCAATGCGCCCACCACCCCGGCCGTGCTGG
>CAIZOZ010000323.1 GCA_903934745.1 uncultured cyanobacterium | reverse complement strand
GGCCAGCGCCTGGGTGAATCCGGGCAGGCCCGCCTGGGGCGCCCGGGCAAGGCAAAGCAGCAGTTCGGCCAGCAGCGCTGGCTCGGGCAGGGTGCCGTAGGTGTGCAGACCCAGCCGGATCTGGGCCTCCTTCAATTCGCAGAGATAGCCATCGGCTTGCTCCAGCTGCTGGTCGAGATCGCTGGCCAAGCCGGGCAGCGCCAGCTGCTGCAACTGCTCCGCCAGTTGCTCACGCAGCAACAGGGCCCGCTCGGCACCGAGCTGGCTGGCCTCCCAGTACTCATCGAGCAGCGTCTCCAATCGCTGCAGCTGGCCATAAAGCCCGGCCCGGCCCAGCGGTGGGGTGAGGTGATCCAGGATCACCGCCTGGGCACGCCGCTTGGCCTGGCTGCCCTCACCCGGATCGTTGACGATGAACGGATAGAGGTGCGGCAGCGGACCCAGGGCCCATTCCGGGAAGCAGCTGGCGGAGAGGCCCAGGCCCTTGCCGGGCAGCCATTCGAGGTTGCCGTGCTTGCCCACATGCACCACCACCTGGGCAGCAAATTGCTGCCGCAGCCAGAGGTACTGGGCCAGGTAGGCGTGGGTGGGGGGCAGGTCGGGGCTGTGATAGCTGAGGCTGGGGTCGCGGTCGTAGCCCCGGGCCGGCTGGATCAGCAGCACGACCCGATCAAACCGCAGGCCCCGAATCGGAAAGGCGGCTGCGCCGCCGGCGTCGATCTCCAGCTCCCGATCCGCCTCCGGCGCCCCCCAGACGGCTTCCAGACGCTGGCGACCGGCCGCCGGCAAGCGCTGGTACCAAAGCTGGTAGTCGGCGAGGCTCAGCTGGCCCAGGGGCGGCCGGTGGCTGCTCTCCGGATCGTTGCTGCGGCCGGCCAGCAAGGCCCGGATCAGGGCATCGCCATCGGCCGGCAGGGGAGCGGCGCCGAGGCCGTAGCCCTGCTGCGCCAGCCAGGCGAGCATCAGGGCGACGCTGGCGGGGGTGTCCAGACCCACCCCATTGGCGAGCCGGCTGTTGCGGGTGGGGTAGTTGGCGAGCACCAGGGCCACGCGGCGCTCGGCAGTGCTGCTGCGCCGCAGCTGGATCCAGTTGTGGGTGAGGGTCACGATCCACTGCAGCCGCTCCGGATCGGGCTGCAGGCGCTGCAGCGCCGTGCCCAGCCGATCGCTGGCCCCGGCCACCTCCTTGAAGGCCCCCACCCGGGTGGTGATCCGGCCATCCAGTTCCGGCAGGGCGATCTGCAGGCTGAGATCGAGCGGTCCCAGGCCGATGCTGCTCTCCTGCCAGCTGCGCTGCGACCTGCCGCTACAGAGCAACTGCAGCACGGGCAGCTGCAGGCGCTCCCAGAGCGGCGCGCCGAGGCCGGCGTCTTCGAACTGGACGGAGGCGAAGCCGGTGCTGCAGAGCACCGCCTCGGCCGCTTCGCGCTCCAGCAGATCACCCACGCCCCGCTGTACGGCGGCATCCCGCAGGCTGCTCACCCACAGCGCCCGCGGCGCCAGGCCCTGGGCTCTGAGTTCCTGCAGGCAGGCCTCCACCAGCGCCAGATCACCGGCCTGCAACAGGGCGCGATACAAAATCAGCCCCACCCGCGGCCCTGGATCAGGCCGCCAGTCGTGGGGCAGCGGATCCGGACCGGGATGCAGCTGCGGTGGCTCGGGCATGACGCCGTTCAACAGGCTGGCAATACAGGCCAGCAGGGCCTCCAGGTTGGCGGCGCCCCCCTCACGTAGGGCAGCGGCCAGGGCCTGGGCCAGGGGAGCGGGCACGGTGCCGAGTGCCCCGAGGCTGGCGTCCTCCTCCGCCGTACCGGCCAGCACCAGCAGCTGGCGGCGCTGGCCGCCTGGGCCAGCTGCTTTCGCCGCCCAGTCCCGCAGTTGTTCGAGGCCGTAGCTCCAGTGCCCCCGGCCGCCCAGCAGGCGCACGATCACCACCTGGGTGGAAGCCAGGGAGGTGCGGATGTAGTGATCGATCACGGCTGGATGGCTGAGCGCCGCCAGGTTCAGGGCCCGCAGCTCCGCGGTCAGCAGCGCCGGCCGGACCTGCAGCAGGGCTTCGATCGCCACCAGGTCGGTGTCGGCACTGCTGAGCAGCACCACCGGCGCCGGGGCCTGCTCCACGAACAGTTGCCCTGGCGTATCGCTGTCGTCCTGGCCGGGAACCGCCGCCAACCTATGCATGCCCCCATCCTGCAGGGTGCGGTGAGAAGATCGGGCGAACGTTTCCGCCGCTCATGCATCAGTTCCTTCCCTATGCCTGGTTCGGCGGGACCTGTGTGCCCTTCGCTGAGGCCACCCTGTCGGTGGCCACCCATGCCCTGCACTACGGCACCGGGGCCTTCGGCGGCATGCGCGGGCTGCCGAATCCGGTTGATGCGAACGAGATTCTGCTGTTCCGGGCCGATCGCCACGCCCGCCGGCTCAGCCAGAGCGCCCGGCTGCTGCTCACCGAACTGGACGAAGCGACGATCCATACAGCGATCCAGGCGTTCCTGAAGGCCAACCGTCCCACCTGTCCGATTTATCTGCGGCCGTTTGTCTACACCAGTGATCTGGGCATTGCACCGCGGCTGCACAACATCCAGACCGACTTTCTGATCTACGGCATCGAGATGGGGGATTACCTCTCCCCCGATGGCGTCAGCTGCCGCATCAGCAGCTGGACCCGCCAGGAGGACCGCTCCCTGCCGCTGCGGGGCAAGATCAGCGGCGCCTACATCACCAGCTCCCTGGCCAAGACCGAAGCGGTCAAGAGTGGTTTTGATGAGGCGCTGCTGCTGAACAGCCGTGGCAAGGTGAGCGAGGCCAGCGGCATGAATCTGTTCCTGGTGCGCGATGGCGTGCTGATCACGCCGAGCGTCGATCAGGACATCCTTGAAGGGATCACCCGCGCCAGCATCCTTGAACTGGCCACGGTGATGGGCATCCCCGTGCTCGAGCGGCCGGTCGACAAGACTGAACTGATGATTGCCGACGAGGTGTTCCTCAGTGGCACGGCGGCCCGGGTCACACCGGTGCGCCGGATCGAGAACACCGAACTGCCCACCCACCGGCCGATCATGGAGCGGCTGCGGGAGCGCCTGACGGCGATCACGGAAGGCCGCGATCCAGACTATGACCACTGGGTGAGTCGCATCCGCATCGACACCTGATGGTGGCCTCCAACCAATCCCGACCCAGCAGCCAGCGCATCGGCTTCCTCGAGCGTCTGCATGGCCCCGACCGACCGGTTCTGGTCTTCGATGGCGCCACCGGCACCTCGTTGCAACAGCTGGATCTGAGCGCCGCCGATTTTGGCGGCCCAGCCCTGGAGGGTTGTAACGAGAACCTGGTGTTCACCCGTCCCGATGCGGTGCAGGCCGTGCATCGGCAGTTTCTGGAGGTGGGAGCTGATGTGATCGAAACCGACACCTTCGGTGCCGCTTCGATTGTGTTGGCCGAATACGGATTGGAAGAGCAGGCGTTTGCGATCAACAAGCGAGCCGCTGAACTGGCGCGTCAGGTGGCGGATGAGTACAGCACCGCAGCCAAGCCACGCTTCGTGGCCGGTTCGATCGGGCCTACCACTAAATTGCCCACATTGGGCCATATCGACTTCGATACGATGAAGGCCTCGTTTCGGCAGCAGGCCGAGGGGCTGCTGGCCGGCGATATTGATCTGTTCATTGTCGAAACCTGCCAGGACGTGCTGCAGATCAAGGCGGCTCTGCAGGGTCTTGAGGAGGCGATGACCAGCGCCGCCAGGCGCCGGCCGGTGATGGTTTCCGTCACGATGGAAACCACCGGCACGATGCTGGTGGGTTCTGATATT
>CAIZOZ010000322.1 GCA_903934745.1 uncultured cyanobacterium | reverse complement strand
TGGGGTGGGGGGTACTGCCGTGATGGGCGCGGTTGACACCCACAGCCAGACCGCAGAGCACCGCCAGCCCCATGCGCAGCAGCGCCTCAAGATCGGGGGTGAGCACCGGCACCCAGCTCATGTCAGCTGGGCGCAGCGTGGCTGAACCCCATAAGCTCTAGGCAGCTGAGCGTTGCCGCAGACCGTGCAAAACATGCTGCTGCGCAACAGCCTGAAGCTCTTTGTAGCCGCGCTCATCACAGCCGCCATTGCCGTCTGGACCGAACGCATTCAATTTGCCTGGTACCCGCTGATGGCAGTGGTGATGGTTGTCGATGATAACGACGACCACACACTGAAGGCCGCCAGCGGCCGAATCCTGGGCACCGTGGCGGGGGGCCTGATCACCTACTTGGTGCACACCATCCTCGGCGGTTGGATCGGCGTCCTGGTGTCGATGCTGGTGATGATTCCTGTGCTGCAGCTGCTGGGCTGGCAGAGCGCCTTAGGCACGGCCGCGCTGATCGCTGTGATGTTTCTGATGCTTCCCGGCCATACGGCGCTGGGCTGGGACTACGTGTTCAACCGCGCCCTCGACACGGTGGTGGGTTGCATTGTGGCGATCCTGGTGGGCCTGCTGTTCTGGCCGCAAAACAGCAGCAGCGAACTCAAAGCAGCCGATGGGCGCCTGCGTTACGCCCTAAAGACCCAGCTGCAGGCCTACAGCGACTGGCTGGCCCAACGGCGATCCAGGCCCGAGCCGCTGGATCCGGCACCGCTCACCAACGCCCTGCAGCGCATGGAGCAACTGGTGTCCCAGGAGCGCAGCGGCCCCCGCCATCAGGCCCTCAAACGCAGCGGCTGGGAGCAACGGCTGCGGCTATGGCAGCTGGCCCACTTTCACTGGATCGCCTGGGAGCGGCTGGTGGCCGGCCTGCCCGAACATCAGAGCCTGCAGGCCGATCTGCTGCGGCTCGCGGTGAAGGAGCTGCAACGGCAGCTCAGCGAAGACCCCACACCCACACCAAGGCGCCAGCCCGAGCGCTGGCAGCAGCTGGCCCAAAAGCTGCAACTGCCCCTGCTGCCCCTGTTGGCCTTAGCAGAGGAGGGCCGCCCTCTGCATGCCTGCCTCGGGGGCTTGAACCGGATGTCGCCGCCGTGATCAACCGCAACGGCCTGCGCACCGCCTTCACCGCAGGGCTCGGCAACGCTTTCGCCAGCTTGTCGGGGGTGGGAGACAGCCAATACGTTTCCCTGGCGGTGTTGGCGGTGTCCACCGGCACCTACGGCGGCGCGCTTGCCCTGGGCAGCCAGCGCCTGCTGGGCACCGCGCTCGGGTCGGTGCTGCTGCTGATCGGCTACGAGGGGTTGCGGGGCTTGCCGATGCCGCTGGCGCTCGCGCTCACCCTTGGCGCCCTGCGCCTGCTGGGCGGCCTGCTGAAGCTGCAGGTGGGCTACAAGGTGGGCGGCATCGTCATCGTGATGGGCTGGCTCGTCCACGAGGGCGGCCTGGCCGCCTGGATTCCGCTTCGCTTCTTCTGGACCAGCTTCGGGGTGCTGATCACGCTGCTGGGCCTGCGGCTGTTTTGGCCGGCCCGCGGACTCGACAGCAGCCTGGACCTGGTGGCTGGCCTGCTGGGCCAGCTGCAGAGCTGCTTTCGCGACCTGGCGGCACGGGTGGATCCCGCCATGACGGGCCAGGGGGCTGATCCGATCGGGATCGGCCGCTACCGGGCCCTGCGCAACCAGCTGATCGCCATCCGGCAACAACGCCCAGCCCTGCTGCAGGAGCTGGGCACATGGCCGGAGCGCCATCCGGCCACCCTGCTGCTGGCCAACTTCGAGGCCACCGCCTCCCGCCTGATCACCTTGGTGGGGGGGTTGGTGCGCGAGTCCCCCACCCGCCAGGATCCCCAGCTGGTGGTGCAGCTGCACCAAGCCGAAGCGGACTTACTCGAGAGCATGGCTGGCCATCTGGGCCTATGGGAACGGCAGATCCGGGCTCGCAGGGGCCTGCCCGAGCCGCCAGAAACCCGGCTGCAGCCCCCGCCCAGCTGGCAGGAGCTGGGCAGGGAGCTCAACGATCCCAGCGCCAACTCAGCCTCCCTGGAGCTACTCGAGC
>CAIZOZ010000321.1 GCA_903934745.1 uncultured cyanobacterium | reverse complement strand
TTCGACACCGCTTCGATCACAACGATGGCGTCGTCGACAACCAGGCCAGTGGCCAGAACCAGGCCCAGCAAGGTGAGCTGGTTGATCGAGAAACCAAAAATCTTGACGAAGGCAAAAGTACCGACCAGCGAGATCGGAATCGCCAGGCTCGGAATCACCGTGGCTCGCCAATCCTGAAGGAAAAGATAGAGAATCAACAGCACCAGAACGATCGCCAGTCCCAGGGCATCCACCACGCCTTCGACAGCTGATTCAATGAATTGACCAATATTATAAATTTCATTTACCGTCACACCGGGTGGCACGGTCTGGCGGAACTGGTTCATGATCTTGACCACCGCTTCTGAGACATCGAGCGCATTGCTTTCCGGTGTCTGAAACACGCCAACGGTGAGAGCGGGCACCCCCTCCTTGCTGATCGCCGCCTGGCCGAAGCTGTTGAAGCCATAGGTGGCCTGGCCCACATCACTCAGGCGCAGCAGATTGCCCGTCGACGAGCGGCCGACGATCAACTTATTGAGATCATCGACCGATGTCAGATTGCCGTTGTTCTGGACCAGAATCGGATAGGCGAACTGCTGATCACCCCCTGCCGGCGGACCGCCGACAATGCCGCCGACCGCCACACTGTTCTGGCTTTTGACCGCCGCCACCACCTCGTCGGCGGTGATGCTGTTGGCGGTCAGCTTGTGTGGATCGATGAACAGCCAGAAGGCCGGATTACTGCCGCCCAACAGGCTGATATTGGCCACCCCGGGGACACGGCCGAGCTGATAATAAAGGTTTTCATAGATCAGGCCATTGAGGTAGGGAGAGTCAAACTGTCCCTGGGTTGATGAAACCTGATAAGCCAGCAGGATCGATGGCGTGCTCTGGGTGACCGAGACACCGGTGGCCTGCACCTGCTGAGGCAGTTGCGGCATCGCCAGGGAAACGCGGTTCTGCACGTTCACCTGGTCAATATTGATGTCGGTGCCTTCATTGAAGTACACCGAAACCACGCTGTTGCCCGTCATGTTACTGGTGGACGAAATATAATTCGCCCCTGGCACGCCGTTGATCTGCTGCTCGATCGGATTGGTGACCGCCTGCTCGGTGACAACGGAATTGGCGCCGCCGTAGTTGGCCGTGACCTGAATCAGCGGTGGCGCGATATTCGGCAGGTTTTCGATCGACAGGCTGGGGATGGCGATCAGCCCCACCAGCACGATCAGGATGCTGCAGACGGTGGTGAGGACCGGCCGCTTGATGAAATTATCGGAAAGCGACATGGCGGTCTCAGTTGCTGGGGCCGCTGCCGGCCACCTTGACGGGAACCCCGGATCGCAGCAGGGCGGTGTTGCTGACAACCACCTGATCCCCCTTGTTCAGCCCCTGCAACACCGGGAAGGCACCACCCTGCATCGGGCCGAGCCGCACCGGGACCTGCACGGCGATCGGCGTGCTGCCGGGCAGCTTCTCCAGCGCTTGCTTCTGGGCAGGCAGCACCTGGTCGGAAGCCTTGATCTTCGCCAGCACCTGACGCAGTGGATAGAGCTTGAAGACAAAGGACTGGGAGGCCTTCATCTGCACGGCCTGGGCAGGCACCGCCAGCTCTTCAGAAGCGCCAGTGATGATGCGGTTCTTGACGAATTGACCGGTTTTCAACTCGCCACTGAGGTTGAGGAACACGGCTTTCACCAGCACCGTGTTGGGCGACGAGCTTTGATCGCTCTCGCCGTAATAAGGGGAGATGAAGACCACCCGGCCCA
>CAIZOZ010000320.1 GCA_903934745.1 uncultured cyanobacterium | reverse complement strand
GGCCAGGCCGAGGTCGCCCCAGGGGGCCCAGGTGCTGAAGCGGCCAGGGCCGATCCAGAGATCCAGCTCTCCCCGCCGCCAGCCGGCCGCGGCCCCCAGATCCAAAAGCCGCGGGTCGCCGGCGGGCATCGCCTCGAAGCCTGCGGCCGCCAGCACCGGCCCCAGTTCCGCTGGGCTGGGCCTGGAGCCGGTGGCCAGCAGCAGATGCAGCGCCGGGCCGCTTCCCGCTTCTGGCAGGGCCGCCAGCAGCCGCTGCAGATTGCCCAGGGCCTCCGGCATGCGGCTGCCGGCCAGCAGCAGCAGGCGGGGGCGGCCCTGCAGCGGCGCCGGCGGGGGTTGGGGTGCGAAGCCATCCATCATCGGATTACCCGGCGCGCAGGCCGCCACCCGATGGCGACGCAGGCCGCGGGCGGTGAGGCGATCCCGCACGGCTACCAGGCGGCAGCGGCGGCTGGCCATCAGGGCCCATTCCCAGGGATCCCATTCGCTGCCTTTGGCGCGGTGATAGCGATCGGCCAGGGGGGATCCTGCCCAGCCCGGCGGCGGTGGTGAGGCCCAGGTGAGGTCGCTTTTGGGGGTGCCGATGAAGCTGTAGGGGCCGCCGCCGGCCCAGGCCAGCAGCAGCGGCAGCAGATCACCCACCGCCAGCATCGGATCGCCGCTGCGGCCCCAGGCCCGCACCAGGCGCCATTGCCGCCAGCTCAGCAGCGGCAGCCCGGCCAGTAGATCGCCCAGCAGGCCGCGCAGGCTCTGATTGCTGAAGCCACCACTCGGCAGCTGGCGACTGGGACCCACCCGCCGCAGCCAACCGAGCGCTTCGGCCGCGGCGAAGGTCTGGCCCAGTCCCACCAGGGGCAGCACCGCCAGCTCCACAGACGGCCGCTGGCGGTGCAGGGCCTCCAGGATCCGCAGGGCGATCAGGTCCTCGCCGTGGCCGTTGCTCAGGACCAGCAGACGGCGCGATGGCGGCGTGGGCATGCGATGGCTGATACGATCCGCTGCTGGGAGTTTGCTCCCCGGCCGGCGGCATGGCCAAGTGGTAAGGCAGAGGATTGCAAATCCTTTACCCCCAGTTCGAATCTGGGTGCCGCCTCTTTTTTGTATGAGTTGGCAAGAGCAAGGGAATGCTCGCTGGACACTGGGTCTGAAGTGTCTGGGCGGGTTTCTTGTGTTTGACGCTAAAGAAAAAATGCGAGGGGTGGGCTCTTTGGCGATAGGGGAGTGGTAGGGGGAATAGTCCCTCCTCGGAAGCGTCCAAGCGCCCCCCGAAGTCCCCTGTCCAAAGGCGAACATCACCCATCCGAACCACCCGCTGAGCAACCCCTGAGAGCGCCGCAGAGTCAGATGTCTTGGGGGATCAGGTCCTGGTGAATCGTGATAACCCAGTCATCATCAGAAGATCACCTTGTCTTGCAATATCCAGAACCTGCATAACTGGATCCACCAGGGCAAGACGTGCGCCCACTGCCTCCAGCAGGGAAGAATTGCTGGTTGGGATTACCTGCTTTGCAATACCCACTTCCTTTGTAACTGGATCCACCAGGACAAGACGTACCTCCACTGCCTCCAGCGGGAAACATCTGTTGCGCAAAGGCAGCAGGCGCCAACAAAGCAGCAGATAGCAGAGCACCGGCGATCCTGGAAACCAAAGAACTCATAACAAACCGAAAAACCAAAGATATAGTAGCGGCACGCTGAATCACGTTTGTGATCTCTGATGGGCAGCAGGGTCTCCTTCAGCAGTTCCGAAGCGATGCGGTCGGTGATCAATCACGGTGATCACTGGACCGGATGCGACTGCCCATAGGGTTCCCACGGTCGGACACCAGGAACTATGCAGATACCGCATCAAGGGGAAAACCTTCTCCCGGAGTGCAGAATGGGGGGATGCAACCAGTCTCAGCGACCATCCCCATCCTCCAAAGCGACGACGAGGACCTGGGGGATCTGCTGCTGGAGGTGCTCCCTGGCGACGGAACAACCATCGGCAACCTTTCAGCACGAGAAGCACTCAGCAGGGCAGCAGAGCGTCAGGTCAGTGAGGAGGACTACGAAGAGGTCAAGGAACGCCTGGTTGCTCTGGGTCTGGTTCGCAAGGGTCGTGGGCGTGGTGGTGCCATTGGATTGGCAGAGGGCATTGAGGGCGGCAGTCGCTACGAGGCACCTTCAGCAGCAGCAGCAGTAAGCAGCGGTCGAGGCAGAGCGAAGAAGGAAGCACCCGCCAAGGATTTCAAGGCCGTGCTCTGGGCGACTGCCGACAAACTTCGTGCCCAGATGGATGCGGCGGAATACAAGCATCTGGTGCTGGGTCTGATCTTCCTCAAATACATCTCCGACACCTTTGCCGCTCAGCAAGGCAAGGTGTTGCTGATGGTCAGCGACCCCACCTTTGACAACTTCGTGGGCGATGACCCTGCTGATCACCAGGCAGCACTGGAAGATCGTGACTACTACACCCAAGAGAACGTGTTCTGGGTGCCTGCTGATGCTCGCTGGGAATCGCTGCGGGCACGGGCAAAGCAACCCGATATTGGGCAACTTATCGATAGGGCACTGGTTGCGATCGAGAACGAGAACCTTCCCTTGAGGGGCAAGTTGGATAAGCGATTTGGTGTTGCCCAACTGGAACCAGGGCGACTGGGTGAACTGGTGGATCTCATCTCCAAGATCGGTTTTGGCGACGACCAGCGTTCAGGTGATGTGCTGGGGGAGGTCTACGAATACTTCCTCGGTCAGTTCGCCAGCGCCGAAGGCAAGAAGGGCGGTCAGTTCTATACGCCTGCTCACGTCGTCAAAACGCTGGTTGCTGTGCTGGCACCACATAAGGGTCGGATCTATGACCCCTGCTGCGGATCAGGCGGGATGTTCGTTCAGAGCGAGAAGTTCATCCAGGCACACGGGGGCAAGCGTGATGATGCCTCGATCTATGGGCAGGAGAGCAACCCCACCACCTGGCGCTTGGCAGCGATGAACCTGGCGATTCGGGGCTTTGCTGCGGATCTGGGTCAGGAACCTGCTGACACTTTTGCCAGAGACCAGTTCCCCGATCAGAAGTTCGACACCATCCTCGCCAACCCACCATTCAATATTTCGGATTGGGGTGGAGAGAAATACGAGAGTGATCCACGCTGGGTTTATGGGCGACCACCTGTAGGCAATGCCAACTATGCGTGGTTACAACATATGCTCTGGAAACTACGCCCTGGTGGTGAAGCAGGCGTCGTGCTGGCGAATGGATCGATGAGTTCCAACCAAAGCGGTGAGGGTAAGATCCGTGAGGCGATGGTGCTGGGTGATGTGGTGGAGGTGATGGTGGCGCTGCCTGGGCAACTTTTTCTGAATACGCAGATTCCTGTTTGCCTGTGGTTTTTGACGAATGACAAGACCCAGCGTGGTCGGGATCGTCGTGGAGAAACACTGTTTATTGATGCTCGCCAGATGGGCACGATGAAGACAAGGG
>CAIZOZ010000319.1 GCA_903934745.1 uncultured cyanobacterium | reverse complement strand
GAGTTTCTCCCTCCGTGGTGCTGAGAGCATCGCGGGGGCGAGGTAACAACAGTAACTGCGACTGATGGTAATCAAAAGGTAGTGATGGAGAACCTGAACTGGGTTGCATCCAATTGGCTCTGTTCGCCCTTGCCAGCAGCGTCCCGTGGAGTGGTGTAACTCAGGAGGAGCAGCCCCGGCGTAGCCGGGGCTGACGGCTCGCCTCCCTCAGTTCTCTGTTGTGGCAATGGGTGGGCCGGTCTGTGACCCTGTTCGGAGCACAACCACCAAACCGAACACAGACCATGACCCTCTCCCATAGTGGCGCCTCCGAGCTGAACCAGCTCATGGAGGGCACAACCGCTGGCGCCTTGATCCCGGAGATCGTGCGCCGGGGCTTTCAGGACCTGCTGGAGGCTGAGGTTTCCGCGCTCACCGGCGCCCAACTCCACGAGCGTTGCCCCGATCAGCGCTCCACCCATCGCAACGGCTACCGCAGGCGGCTGCTCACCACCCAGGTGGGCGACCTGACCCTGGCCATCCCCAAGCTGAGGCAGGGCAGCTTCTTCCCCGACTGGCTTGAGCCTCGCCGCCGGGTGGACAAGGCTCTCTATGCCGTGGTGATGGAGGCCTACACCGGCGGTATCTCCACCCGCAAGGTCGATGCCCTGGTGGAGGCTCTGGGCGGCGACAGCGGCATCTCCAAATCGGAAGTGAGTCGCATCTGCCAGGGCCTTGATGAGCAGGTCAAAGCCTTTCTAGGCCGGCCTTTGGAGCACGTCCATTTCCCCTACGTCTACCTCGACGCCACGTACCTTCACGGCCGACTCGGCCGCAATCTGCAGGTGGTTTCACGGGCGGTGGTGGTGGCGATCGGCATCAATGCCCTCGGCTACAGGGAGGTTCTCGGCATCGCCGTGGGCGACAGCGAGGCCGAGGCCTTCTGGCGTCAGTTTCTGGGCTCGCTCAAAGAGCGTGGCCTGACTGGCACCCGGCTGGTGATCTCCGATGCCCACCTGGGGCTGACGGCAGCGATCAAGCGGATGTTCCAAGGCTGCTCCTGGCAGAGGTGCCGGGTGCACTTCCTGCGCAACCTGCTGAGCCACGTGCCCAAGGCTGGTCAGGACATGGTGGCCGCCGCTATGAAAGCGGTGTTCGTGATCCAGGCGCCTGATCAGGTGCGCTCCCACTGGCAGCGGGTCACCGCGATGCTGGCCAAGCAGTTCCCCAAGGCCGTGCCGGTGATGGAGGCCGCCCGTGACGACGTGCTGGCGTTCCTCCACTTCCCGCAGGAGCACTGGCGGAAGATCTGGAGCACGAACCCGCTGGAGCGCCTGAACAAGGAGATCAAGCGCCGCACCAACGTCGTCGGCATCTTCCCCAATGACGCCGCCATTGTGAGGCTGGTGGGCAGCCAGCTGCTGGAGCAGCAAGAGGAATGGCAGCTGGAACGCCGCCGCTTCTTCTCCGAGGCCACCATGGCCAAAATCCCCGCACCAGAGGAGCCGCTTGAGCTCACCGATGGTGATCCGACACAGCAGGCAGAAACAACCATCAGCTGAAACAGCCCAGCTCCTTCCTCGATCTACACGATTCGCATCGGTCGCTGAGTTGCACATTCAGCGATCAGGGTTCATACTGGATCAGTGGAGCTGCGCAATCAGCTTCCAGGCAGTCATCCCTTGACTGCTCCTGTTCACCCTCCAGAAAGGGTCACAGGACCTCCTGAGTTACACCACTCCAAGGGGCGCTACCAGGGCTCAGGTGCTGGGCACAGGGCAGGCCGCTACCCAGACCGGCACATTGG
>CAIZOZ010000318.1 GCA_903934745.1 uncultured cyanobacterium | reverse complement strand
GCCATGCTCTCTTCGCTGCTGCAAAAGGCTGGCTTCAAGCCTGGCCTTGCGCTTCATTCCTCAATTCCCAAGGTGTTGATGGCTGCCGCCATGGTTGGCGGGGCGGGGTCGCTGTTGTCGGCTGGCTCGGCGAATGCCGTCCCCCTCGTCCCACCCCTCTGCTACTTCGGCACAGCATCAGGCGGTGCCACCGTGGAATGCACAACTGGAATCCAGTTCGAGCTCCAAGACAAACTCGTGACTCTGGGAGCACTGAGTTTTGGGAGTAAGTCAGGTACTCTAGGATTTCAGTATACGCCTTTAGATCCTCCCTTGGGCCTCGCTGGTGATTCATTCGCCTTGGCGCTTGACTTCAATCCCGACTCCGGCGGCCCTTACTCAGGACAATTTGACTACATCATTGCAGTCACAGACCCTAACTATTTGTTCGCCACCGCTCAGCTCGACAGCATCGTAACCGGAACAGCTACTTCTACTACGGTGACCAAGAAGATTGCCGGTTTTGCCGATTTGGTTTCCACTAATGGTTCGAACGTTCTCCCCTCAACTGTGTCCGGAACTGCACTGTCGGTGCAGAATATCTGGTCTGTAGGCACAGGAGATATCCTTGACAGTTTCAAGGACGTCTACACTCAAAGAGAAGTCCCCGGCCCCTTGCCCCTCATGGGAGCCGGCGTGGCCTTCGGCTTCAGCCGCAAGCTGAGGAGCCGCATCAAGGCCAACAGCAAGGCCAAGGCCTGAGTTCAGGTTGCACTGAGGTCGTTCGACACAGCCCATTCGGCGGAGGAGATCCGCAGGATGGGCTTTCCATTCCTACAGGCCCCGCCATTGGGTGGGGCCTTTTTTTGTGGTGTCTGGGGTGGCGTTGCCGGCCTTATCCGTGGCGCTTCAAAGCGTGCGCAGACAGGCCGCCACCTTGGTTACATCGCTGAGGTTTTCGATCGCGGCCAGGGCCTGGCGGAAATGGGATTCCTGCACCTCGTGGGTGATCACCACAATCTCGGCCTTGGCGCCAGCTCTGGTCGCCGCCCTGTCCGTCGCACCACCCTCCACATCGGCCTCCACATCGGCCTCCGTCTCGCCTTCAGCTTCGCGGGCTTCGAACTGCACGATCGACTGAATCGACACCCCCGCCGCACCGAAACAGCTGCCGATGCGGCCGATCACCCCGGCTTCATCGCGGGTATGCAGGCGCACGTAGTTGCGATGGCGCGACGTGGAACCATCCACCAGCTCGCATTCGCGCCAGCTGCTAGCTGCCAGCAGGGGATCCAGGCCCGCCTCGGATCCACCCACCTGGCGAATGCCGGCGATGTTGAGAATATCGGCCACCACCGCCGAGGCTGTAGGGCCGGCCCCAGCCCCCGGGCCATAAAACATCACCTGGCCGACCGGATCGCCTTCCACCAGGATCGCGTTGTTCACCCCATGCACTCCCGCCAACGGGTGCTGTTTCGGCAGCAGGGTGGGATGGACGCGCACATCGAGCGGAATCGGTTCACCCGGCGCTGGGGCGCCGGAGCCGAGGCGTTCGGCGGTGGCCACCAGCTTCACCACAAAACCCAGCTGGGCCGCATAGGCCACATCGCGGGCATCGAGGCGATCGATGCCTTCAGTGGCGATGCCGGCCCGTGGCACCGGCCCGCCATAGGCCAGGCCCGCCAGAATCGCGATCTTGTCGGCGGCATCGCCGCCCTGCACATCGGCGGCTGGATCGGCCTCGGCATAGCCCAGCCGTTGGGCGTCGGCCAGCACATCGGCATAGGCCGCCCCCTCATCGGCCATGCGGCTGAGGATGTAATTGGTGGTGCCATTGATGATGCCGCTCACCCGCTGGATGCGATTACCGCCCAGCGATTGCTTCAGTGGCTCGAGGATCGGAATACCGCCGCCGACGGCGGCTTCGATCAGCACATAGACGCCCTTGGCGGCGGCGGCGGCGGCGATCTCCTCGCCATAGCGGGCGATCACCGCCTTGTTGGCCGTCACCACCGGCTTACCGGCAGCGATGGCGCGCAGGATCAGGCTGCGGGCCGGCTCCAGGCCGCCCATCACCTCCACGACGATCTCCACCGCCGGATCGTCCACCACCGCCTCCGGGCTGGTGCTGAGCAGCTCGGCCGCCAGCTGCAGCGGCCTGGGGCGGCTGAGATCACGCACGGCCACCCGTTTGAGCTCCAGCTCTGCCACCAGCGGATGGCGCCCCTCCGGGCTGGCCAGCATCGCCGCCCCGCCGGCTCCCACCGTGCCCAGCCCCAACAAGCCGAGGCCGATGGTCATGCGCCGCAACCCTGCACACCAGCCATCCTAGCCACCCCCTGGCCGCCTTAGCTCTACGGGTGCGCCGGCTTTCTTGGCCAGGAATTGGCAGCAAGGCTCCGCTTCAGGTGTCGGCGTCTGCGGCGGTGCTCGGGTCAGGGAGCAGGCTGCGGGCCTGGGCCT
>CAIZOZ010000317.1 GCA_903934745.1 uncultured cyanobacterium | reverse complement strand
GGGCGGTTCGTTCACCCGCTGGTCATGGTTCCTTCCGCTCCCCTTGTGCCCTGCCTGACCCTGCAGCCTCTCTTCCCTCTTGCGCTGGGGATGGTGCAGCTGGTGAGCGATCCCCTCGACACGGCCCTGCAGATGCAGGCGATCCGCCAGCTGCAGGGGGAAGCGGATTCCAATCCCGACCCCGGCTGCGCCTGGACCGGCGATCTCAATGGCGTCTGGCAACTGCAGCGCCATCCGACGTTTGTGTCTTTGATCAACCTCCTGACGGGCTATGCCGGCGCCTACCTGGAGGGGCTGGGCTTCGAGCGCAGCCGGCTGGCTCTGCATCTCCAGCGCTGCTGGCCGGTGGTGAGCGAAGCGGGCCAGGTGGTGGGCCGCCATCACCATCCCAATGCCCACCTCAGCGCCGTTTATTACCTGAACGGCGACGGCAGCGGCCGCAGCGGTTGCCTGCGTTTTTTTCCGCCTCGCCAGGCCAACGAGTTGGTGCCGGGGTTGGCTGTCGGCCACGACGGCCCGCTCCGGGCCGATGCCGCCGCCACGGCCCAATGGAATGCCCCTTGGTTTGATGTGGCGCCGCGGGCGGGGCTGCTGCTGCTGTTTCCGGCCAGCGTCGAGCACGCCGTGCTCGAGAACGACGACCCGGACGACAGCCGCTTTTCGATCAGCCTGGATCTGGTGCTCACGGCCCCGAAGGCCCAGGACGAGACTCCGCCGGAGTATCTGGCGCCCCATCCGGGGGATTGGCAGGCGCTTTAATTGATGCTCTGCGTTAAGTTGATTAAAGAGTTTCGGTTGATCTTGGGTCTGCTGATATTGGCTTAAATCTGGCCTACATAATCGTCAGTCACACGGTGGTTGGCCGGGGTTGCGCTGAGCGTTTTGCTGTAGCTGTATCGGTCTGGGTGGAGTTGATTGCATCAATACAGGTGCCTCAGGGTAATTGGCATCGGTTGCAACTGCTCGGTGGTCGCAAGTCGCGCTGACGGCGTTAGGATGTTTCTGGCTGTGGTCAGGGATAGTGCTAGCGAGGCCGTTGCTTCAGCGGAAACTCTGCAGTGGCTCAAGGCCGAAGTGGATCAACTGCAGTACCAATTGGCTGCGATTTGTTACGCTGAATTTCTGCCGCAATGAGCGACCGTGGGTACGGACGGTTGTGTAGGCCATGCCCAAGCGTTCGGCGATCTGCCGGTCGTTGCAACCTTCCATCAACAGGGCGGCCACCGCAAGCTCGCGCCCTGTCAAGGCTGGAGGCTGGCCTTGGCGGCCTTCAGCGGTCAGCTTCTGATCGGCGATGAGTGCTTTTAGAGCCGGCGAGCGATAGCTTTTGCCCTGGGCCAGGGAGATAATCAGCTGATCCTGGGGATCGCCTGGCGTGAAGATCTCTTCTTCGCAGATCACCGCCCTGGCTTTTGACTTGAAGGCAAGATTGGGATCGTGCCGGCTTGAATTCACAATCAAGATGCTGCATAAACTCCCCGCTAATTGATGCGCCTGCTCTACGACTTCTATGCCTGAATCGGCTTGGTCCAGGTCTGGAGTGATGATCAAGATGCCTGGCTTGTGTCGCTGTATTCCCTCCAACGCTGCAAGCTTGCTTGAGGCCATGAAGGCGAAGCACCGCTTGCGCGAAACAAGATGATAAAGGCCAAACAGCATGAGCCGCTGACTGGACACAACGCCCACCTTGAGCTGAATCTCACTTGTCAGCAGCCAATTCATCGCAGCCGAGAAATTCGGTTTTGTTTGCCTCATGCGCGGTAAATGTTCCACCCACCAATTGGCGTGATTGTGGTCACGACACTACTGGGCCCCCACCCGGATTCGGCAGTCACCTTTCAGGCTTGACCAGGTGATCTTTGTGCCAACTTGAAAATCGACTTAATTTTGTCCGAAAGCTTTGGGACTGCGTTTGCCCAGGTATTGCAGCCGTTTTCGCTGAAGGTTGCGCTTGCTGGCGACAGTGATGGCCTCGTACTGGCGAATGGGCTGCTGCAATCAGTGGCGGTCTTGCCCTGTGGATTGCATCGGATCTTCTGCGGTCTGATTGTGGATTGGCGATGATTTGAGGTCACGCTATGCGGCAAAATAGATGGTGTCGTGCTGCTGATGGGTTCCCGCCCAGCGCTGCGCCTGGCATTCGCCCCACCCGCAGTGGAGGCTGCTATTCCGCGCTGTGGCATCGCATCCGAGGCTGGTGGCCGGATCCGGGGGCTCCAATCCAGTGATCGCCGACTTCAGGGCTCTGAGACTGCTCGGTTGGCGCCGGATCTGGTTGTCGATGCAGGGCTGTTCAGGCTCCCCAGCAAGCCTTGGCCCCTCCCTTTTGCTCTAGGGATCCGCTCTGCTTTGTATTGACCGATACCAAAACTCCTGCTCGCCTCGTTCAACTGAGGGAGATGGGTGTGTTGGGCCCTTTACGCCTCCAGGAGGAGTGAATGAAAGTGAGTTCGTCCTCACCTTTCCTCGGGTCACCACCCATGAAACGCTTTCTGTTTCTGTCGATTGGCTGTAGTGCTTGTTTGATCGCTGCTGGGGCGGCAACAGGTGCCAAAGCGGATGTTTCGGCGACTATCGATGCAGTGGGCAAAGTGCCCAATGCTTGCTTTGTGAATGGCACCAAGCTGGACCTGGGGCTTTCGGACCGCAATAAATTGAGTGCTATCGGTGCTGCGGAGATGCAATCCAGCGGTCCAGCAACCTTTTCCTTGGACAAGGTTGCAATAACAGACGCGCCAGACTTTGCTAAGGGTAGTTTGTTGGCAGAAGTGCTGCTCACCTCTTCTAGGGGCAAGCTAGTTGCAACCGCTATTGATAATGGTAGCTTGAAGCTTGATGAACCCCTTGACGATGAAAAAGTCGAAGCAAGTGTTAGCGTCTCGTCCAGTAAGGGCGTCCTTCCGGCCGGCACGTACCAATTAAGTACCACCCTTACTTGTGTTAGCGAATAATGGTCTAAATTCATCATTTCTGTCTCCAGCATGGGGCTCGACCTCTTCCCTGATGTTTGTCCTTCCCTCTCTGCTGGCGGTGGCGGTTTGGTTCGCCAAGCCGCCCCTGGGCTCCCAGGCCCGAATCACGGTGAACAACCCTGATGCCAACACCATCTTCCAGATCGTGGGCATCAACAAAGATGGGGTTGAACTCGGTCCAGGCAGTTTTACTGCCAACCCTGAGCAGCTCACCGTGGGCCGCAACCGCCCCCGCCAGGCTTTTATCCGCTTCGACCCCGATTCGCTCTGGGCCGTCTGCGCCGTTTCGATCAGCAAAAGTGAGGCCAAGGCCTTGAACACCACCGGCGCCATCGGCCAGCTTTCGATGCGAGTGCGGGCTTGCAAGCGCTATTCCGTCGCTCCCTGATTCAGTCATGGCCATCCGCTCGGGCCTGCGCCTGCGTTGCCGCGAAGGGCTGTTCGTGGCCTGCCTGGTTCCGGCCCTTGGTCTGACCCTGGCGGCCAATCCTGCCTCCGCTCAGCAGCTTCAGGTGTGGCCCGGCTTTCGGGATACCAACGGCCCCACCCTTGAGATTGAAACCGAAGATAACGTGCGCTGTCGCTACAGCCAGGGGGCCCGGCCCAGCTTCAGTGTGGCGGGCCTCAGTGCCAATCCCAGCACCAGTGCCCAGGCCAGCAGTGGCAATGCCAGCAGCAGTGCCATGGTCTCCCAGCTCGGCGGTGGCTTGCTGCTCACGATTCCCTTCGGCGGGAGTCCGGTGAATAGCTGTGGCCGCCTATCGGTCCTGCAGGAGCGCCGCAGCAAGCTCGCCCTCGGTGCCGCGTTGCTGGAACAGGGCCTGATCACCCAGGAACAGTTTCAGCAGCTGGGCGCCTCCATTGCTCGCGACCTGGGCATTCCAGG
>CAIZOZ010000316.1 GCA_903934745.1 uncultured cyanobacterium | reverse complement strand
CCGCTTTGGATGAGTGGCTGCGGTCATCGCATGTTTACGGCAGATTGGCTGTCATTTGGTGTATCTTCTGGTGCGTTCCCTTGATTGCCCGCAAGCCTCCATGGCCTTTGGAGCCCGTTCGGTGCAGCACATGTAGTGGTAGATCGCATTGGCAGTCCTCTTCGCCATCGTGCCTATCGCGATGCCCTTGTTGACGCGGAAGCAGAAGTTACCCAGGCATAGCCTGGCGTAATTGTCGAAGATGACTATATGGAAGTTGCATCTAGTGCTGGTTTTCTGGTAGATTAGTGGAGTGTAAGTCCACTGCAAAGTCGCTAGACCATCGGGATGCCTGCCGCCGATGGTTACGGCTGGTGGATGCAGTCAGCTGTGGTCACCGAGCGAAACCAGGCCAGGCCATCGGAGGTAATAGCTGCTTGCGGCTTAGTGCCAGGTGCTCAGCATCCAGGTGGTTTCAACCCTCGCTGAGTTGGCTCAGGTACTGCTCAATCCAGTGGCTGTGCCGCTGCTCCGTGATCAGCCCGGCAATCGAGGGGGTGGATTCGGGCACCTGAAAGGCGCCGCGAAAGGCCTGGGAGAAGACGGCCAACTGCTCGGGATGCAGGGCTCGGATGCGCTCCTGCAACTGCTGGATCGTGGCTGGATTAAGCGCGGCCGTCGCGATCGGTTGGACGGAACTGGCGGCAGCTGCGCTGTGGGATCGGGCCGTGGCCATCGAGCCTGTGGCCACCTGCGCTGGTCGCGTCATCGCCGTGGTGGCAGTCGAGGCAGCAGTCCGCGCTGCTCCATTGAAGGCCGCAGCCACCGGATTGGCCTGGGGCGCCGTGCGGCGCATGAGGGCATTCGCCGGCTCTGGGCGGCTGGTGGGCAATGAGGTTGGCGATGGCTGGCGCGCTTCGCTCTGCGGGGCCACCGGGCCACTCACCTGGCGCTGACTCTTGTCATACAAGGCCAAGCCGAACGGATTGCCGAAGGTCATCAACGCCCGCTTCATGGCGTCGGTTTCGGCCTCCTTGATGGCGCTTTCGTGGGCCTGGCCCAGATCCATGTCGATGCCGTGGCCGGCGCCGCATCCCTCGCGCACGATCGGCCCGACCGTGATCCGCACCCGGGCGATATAGGTGACGCCCCAGCCTGATTTGCGCTCCCTTCCTATGGGCCGTTCGGCCTGGTTGACGCAGCGTGTCAACAGAGTCTGGCGCTGCCAGCCGTCAAAGCCAAAGATGCGGTTGGCCTCGCTGATCACCACCCAGCTCTGGACGTAGGCGACCTTGCCCCGGCCCTGGTCACGGCTGGAGACATGGGAGCGAGCGAGTGGGGCGGTGAGGGCGGCGAGCTGCTCGGGGGAGAAATGGATCGTCGCGGGAAGCGCGGGATCGAGGGCCACTGGGCAAGACGCAGGTGCTGGCGCTGGGGCTTCGGATTGACGCAGCAGCTGTAGCGCCGTCGGGCGGTTGTGGATCGGTGCCTGGCCGTTGGCAGCGGTGCGGGTCGAGCTGGTGGCGGTGGAGGTGATGGTCATGGCGCGAAACAGATGGCAGACGGTCGATGGGGTAGGCCCCAGGGCAAGGAGCCCCGGGGCGTGGGACGCAACGAGCCCGTAGGGCTCAGCGGATGGACCAGTGACGGCGTTTGACGAGGCGGGCGCCGGGGATCGCCGACGCGGCAACACCGCGGGCGACCTCAGCGGCTTGCTGCTTGGACAGGCCCGCGGTGGCAGCGGCAATAGCGGCCTTGATGCGCTCCTTGATCGAGGTTTTGTCCGGGCTGCGGCTGGTGCTGGTGGTGATCAGCTCGGCCGGCAGGGCGTCCTCGTCGTCGATCTCCACCGCATCGGCGGTGCGGCTGGTGAGCTTGTGATCAAGGAAGCGGAAGCTGGTGGCCTCCGGCTGCAGACGGGTGAGCACCTGCAGCAGGGTGGATTCGAGGGCATCCGCGCGGCTGGCCTCGGATCTGGCCAGGGCAGTAAAACGCTTGGCCTGCTCTTGGTGATAACTGGCATCACCGCGCAGACGGCCGATCACCCAACAGGTGGCATCGGCCTTGCGCTGCAGGGCCTCACGCTGGTGTTCCTCCGCAGCGAGGGATTGCTCCAGATCGGCCACGGCGAGGGCGTGATCCTCGTCATCTCCGGCGTGGAGCCGTTCAGCCAGCTGGGCAATCCAGCGGCTTTCGCTCTGGAGTTCAGCGCCGAGCTCCCAGAGGCTGGGGCTGCGGGGGGCCTCGCTGGCTGCAGACACGCTGGCAGCCGTGGTGATGGGAAAAGCAACGGACATGGATTCAGGGGCGATGGGATAGAAGGAAACGAGTGCACTCAGACTTCGACCTGATGCAGCTGGAAAGGGACAGGCGAACCGGCCTCCAACCGCCGGGCTTGCTCCACCAGCGAGGCGGTGCCGCGATGGCCGGGGAAGGTGATGACCAGAACACCAGTGGGCGCCATGAGGGTGTGAGCACTGGCCTCCTGCAGGGCCCGGCGCAGCATCTGGCCATTGCGCACCGGACCAGCAGCACGGCCAAACCTCACCCAATCAGGCCGCAGGATTTCAACAGCCCAACCGAGGCGATGGGCCGCCGTATCAATCGCCCAATCGGCACCACGGGCGCCGCCATGCAGCAACAACTGCACGAGGTGACCATGGGTGCGTGCCTTGAGCTCAACGGCCACCCGGGTGGGGGACCAATCCAGATCACGGCCACCGGCGGCGACAACAATGAGGGAGCGCAGCACCCTGGGTGATTGCCTCGCGGAAGCGAGCACAACTGGCGGAGGAAGAGCCAAGGCAGCGGCCTGAGCGGCCATAGCAGCAGAAAAAAGACTCATGGACAATAGAGCAAATGAACGGGGCAAGTTGTCTGAAGATTTCGTTGCCGCAGGCGATGGGCTTGAGGCCTTTGGCGCAGCCTTTATTCTACCAGTTCAAGTGGACTAAAGGCACCGGGATCCGTTCTGGTACAGCGGTTTTGCATATGGCGCTGACCTGCTCATGCCCTGGGGCAGGGCTAATCGCAACCCCAGGTAAATAAGGCCCTGAAGGTGTAACCAGCCGCGCAGTCGCGCGAGGCGGCTTGTGGCACGCTGCGGGCACCTGACGCCCGCAAGGTGCCGGGCCACCGCAGCCGCGGGAGAGGAGCCGGGCCTACAACGACCAAACAAACAAGCACTGGCGGCGGCAAGGGAAAATCTCACACCCGAGGGCAAGGGTGTGGCGTTAGCCGCACTTGCGCAGCCCTTGCGCCGGGTGACACCTTTTCACAGCGCCGCCGGTTGGCTTCATTAAGACTAGGAAAATTATAGTATATAGCGGTCTAATCGGGACTTAGTGTTGCGGTTCTTGATTAAATTAATTGGAGTCTTCTAGGCGCGCACCTGGTTTGTGATGGCGATAAACTTTGTGCGTCTGGAGCAATTTCGGCCGTGATCTGCTCGCAATTGTTGAACTCAGGATGCCTGCTATCAGGCCGGCCCTAGTTTGCAATTATAGAGCGATTTTCGCGTGGATGGGTTAGGTTTTCCAGAGTCTCCCTAGGTGTCTGGCAATGCTTCAGTCAACGTTGTGATCTGATTATGGTCAAAGGCGTAGGCTCCAGGACCCTTCAGCTGGGATTAGCACGGAATGCTCGCGCTTTGAACGCTTGGCGGGCGTCATCGTTTTCGATGAGCGCAAGCAGCCACGGTTCCCGCTGCGCCGTTCCCCAGAGGATCTCAACCAATGCAGGCGCCGACACAGGGGTTACCATGATGCCTTTGCCTACGGGGTTGATTGCCCCTTTCTTGGTTAGCGCGCCAGCGGCGGACTTAACGCTTGCGACAGGTATTGTGAGCCCCCTGGCTGCTTTGTTCAAATCCATGGGGCCATAGAGAAAGAGTAGTAGTGCCAGTGCTTCCGATGGACGCAGCTGCGCGAGCGTTGGCATCTTGCGGGAATAAAGTGGCACCCATTTAGGTGCGTCGCTTTCGATTGTGACTTGAAGGTAGTGCCCAGGCTTCAGGCTATCAGGCCCGACTCCCTGAACTCCCTTAGTGAGTAGATGGCGCAGGCTAAGGGCGTGAGAATTCCAAGGCTGTTTATCGTGGTAAAAGGACTTCTTCGCATTTGCGTCGTACTCAAGATGCCAACAAAGGAAGTAGGGATTGCTGAGCCTAGATCCGGCAAGAATTATACGAGGATCCAAGGGAGTACGCAGGTGTTCACTCGCTCCCAAGGCAGGCGCTGATGTGGGGGACAATATTTCGGCACATAGTGACCAGTTCCGAGGGCTATCATCAGCCTCCAAGCGGTCATCACTGCGACAAAGGAAGAAGAACCCCTTGGACTTTGAGTAACTAGCGACGACGGTGCCGCTATTGATAGCAGGACTTCTGAAGTCGTTGGCCGAATCAAAAATCAATGGCACCAGACTTGGGGTTGGGTAACGTCTCAACCGAGGCTGGGATCCGCTCCTCAAAGTCAAGGACATAGAAGCCGCCTTGATATAGGCGTAGGAATTCGCGAATGTCGCGGTGATCGGTGTTGCTCTTACCAATCCACCATTGGACCGGGATTCCAAGGGAGGCGTAGTCATCAGTCCGTGCTTCGATTTCATCGACGGTGATAGGGGATAGCTGGATTTCGTGGATTTCAGCGAATCCACTGGGATAAAGGAGGGCAATATCAGCGATACGGCGGCGGGCATCAGGGAGCTTTAGTACATGCTCAAACTCGATTTTTACGCCTGCCCCTACGAGGTTTTTGAATTGTGAGGCTACGAAGGCTTTGCCTTCGAGGTGCTCCCATGATTCGCCTTTGAAATAACGCAACCCCTTGCGTTCAATTCCGTATTCAGGGTCAAAGATAATGTCATCGGGCCATGTTGGTTCACCAGCTGGTGACTTGACGCGAAAGTGAGAACGGACCTTGATGGCATCATCGAGTCGCGAGTGTGAGCGGACTGGGAAAGCTGGCAGGCCGGTGACAGGACATTGCAGTTGGTCCCATTCTGGGTAGTCGGCGCGTAGGTCTTGGTCAAGCCCAATAACGATGCGGGCGCCAGATTTTCCCGGTCGGCTG
>CAIZOZ010000315.1 GCA_903934745.1 uncultured cyanobacterium | reverse complement strand
CGGCCCAGGCTGGGTCCACCAGCTCACTCACCCGGGCTTCCACCGCCCGCTGACGGGCGGCCTCGTCATCGCCCCAGTAGAGCTGGATGGGCATCGCCCGCATCCCGATCCATAGGCTGAGGCTAGATGCAGGGTGGGATGGACGGTTTCGATCACCCGATTTTCAGTGAGAGCATGCGCCGCATCCGCGGCTGGTTGGAGCCCACAGGCCTGCTGGCAGGCCTGACGCCGCTGGAGCAGGAGGTGGTGGAGCGCCTGGTGCACAGCAGCGGCGACCTCAGTGTGGCTTCGGGGGTGCGCTTCTCCCCCGGGGCCTGTGCCCTGGGGCTGGAGGCCCTGCTGGCAGGGGTTCCGATTCTCACCGATACGGCCATGGCTGCGGCGGCGGTGGCGCCGATGGCCCGACGCACCTTTGGGAATCCGGTGCGGAGTGTGCTCGACTGGGCGCCTGCCGTCGCCCCTGAAGGCGGCACCCGGGCGGCGGCGGGTCTCGATTCGGCTCTGGAGCTCCATCCCGGTGCGGTGGTGCTGATCGGCAGTGCCCCCACGGCTCTGGTGCGCTTGCTGGAGCGGGTGGCCGCCGGCGCGGCACGGCCGGCCCTGGTGGTGGGCATGCCGGTGGGCTTTGTGGGCGTGCTGGAGAGCAAGGCGTTGCTGGCGGCCAGTGAGCTGCCCCAGATCCGGCTGGAGGGCAGCCGTGGCGGGGCGGGCCTGGTGGGGGCCAGCGTCAATGCCCTGTTGCGGCGGGCCTGGCTGGATCGCCACGGCTAGGGCGTCAGCCCCACCGCTACATGACTGTTGGCCTCGATGCGGCCGAGCACCTGGCGGGCTCGCAGCACCACGGAGGCGGGGACGCCGGCCAGCCTGGCCGCTTCGATGCCATAGCTGCGGCTGGCGCCGCCGCGACTGACCCGATGCAGGAAGACGAGGTCGTCGCCGGTTTCCTCCACCAGCACCTGGGCGTTGCCGACGTTGGGCAATAGCTCGGCTAGTTCATTGAGCTCGTGATAGTGGGTGGCGAAGATTGTGCGGGCGCCGATGGTGCTGGCCAGATGCTCGGCCACGGCCCAGGCGATCGAGAGGCCGTCGAAGGTGGCGGTGCCGCGGCCGATCTCATCGAGCAGCACCAGCGAGCGCTCGCTGGCGTGGTGCAGGATGTTGGCGGTTTCGCTCATCTCCACCATGAAGGTGGACTGGCCGCTGGCCAGGTCGTCGACGGCACCGACCCGGGTGAAGATGCGATCGGCGATGCCGAGGCGGGCGGAGCGGGCCGGAATCCAGCTGCCGATCTGCGCCATCAGCTGCAGCAGGCCCGTCTGGCGCAGATAGCAGCTCTTGCCGCTGGCATTGGGGCCGGTGAGCACCAGCAGATCGGGCGCGGTTGCGCTGCTGCTGCCGGGATCGGGGCGGGAGAGTTCCTCCTCGCTGGCGATGGCTGGCTGGTCGGTATCGCCCATGCCGGGGGTGGTGTCGGCGCTGACCGGGACGCTGGTGCAAGCAGGGGGCGGCAGCCCACTTCCCCCCAGGGCCAGATCGTTGGCGGTGAAGCTCTGCTCCACCAGCAATTGCTCCACCACCGGATGGCGGCCGGCCTCAAGGCGCAGCTCCCGGCCCTCCACCAGTTCAGGCCGGCAATAGCCGCTGGTGGCGGCCACCTCGGCCAGGGAGGCGAGGGCATCGAGTTCGGCCACGAGTCGGGCGGCGGTGCGGATCGGGCCGGCCTGCAGCCCCACCCGGGCCCGCAGGTTGGTGAACAGCTCGTATTCCCGCTGGGCGGCCCGAGCCCGCAGCTGCAGGATCTGCCCCTCCCGTCCTTTGAGAGCCGGCGTCACGAAGCGTTCCTCGTTGGCGAGGGTCTGGCGGCGGATCCAGTGCTCCGGTACGGCGGTGGCGCGGGCCCGGCTCACGGCCAGGAAGTAGCCGAAGGTGCGGTGGTACTGGAGCCGCAGGTTGGTGTTGCCGCTGGCCTGGCGTTCGAGGGCCTCCTGTTCGGCCAGCCAGTGGTCCTGGTCATCGAGCTGATTGCGCAGGCCATCCAGCACCGCATCCACCCCGTTATGGATCAGGCCGCCCTCACTGAGACTCAACGGCGGCGCCTCCAGCAGCTGCTGGCGCAACTCCGCGGCCACGGCGGCCAGTTCCGGCCAGGGCTGCCCCAGGGCTTGCAGCGGTTCGCTCTGGGCCTCGCGCACCAGGGTGGCCAGCCGCGGCAGCCGCTCCAGACCATCGGCGAGGGCGACCAGATCGCGGGCGGAGGCGCTGCCGGCTCCGGCTCGGCCGGCCAGCCGCTCGAGATCGCCCATCGGCCGCAGCAGCCGCCGCAGGGCCAGGCGCAGGGGGCGGTGCGCCACCAGCTCACTCACCCCGTCCTGGCGGGTCAGGATCGCGGGCCGTGCCACCAGCGGCGCCTCGATCCAGCGCCGCAGGCAACGGCCGCCCATGGCGGTGGCGGTGCGATCCAGCGCCCAGAGCAGGGAGCCATGCAGGGAGCTGCCCAGCTGGGTGCGGGTGAGTTCCAGGTTGCGGCGGGTCTGGGCGTCGAGCACCAGCTGGTCGCCGGCCTGCCAGACGGTGGGCATGTCCAAAGGGATCGGCGGCCTGTCGGCGTCGCCGGGCTGGGTGGCATCGAGGTAGGCCAGCAGGCCACCGGCCGCCCGCAGCGCCAGGGGCGCCTCGCCGAGGCCCAGGCCATCGAGGCTGGCGAGCCGAAAGCGCTCCAGCAGGCGGGCCCGGGCCTGGGGGGTTTCGAAGGGGGTGCGCGGCTGGGGAGTGAGCCGACGGCTGTCCGGACACCAGGCCGGGGTGCCAGCGCTGGGGTCAGGTGGATGGGGCCAGATCACCTCGGCCGCCTCCACCTGCAGCAGCTCCTGGTGCAGGGCGGCGCTGCCGTCGCGTTCGGTGACGCGGAACTCGCCGGTGCTGACGTCGGCGACGGCCAGGCCCCAGCGACCGCTGCTGCCGTCGTGG
>CAIZOZ010000314.1 GCA_903934745.1 uncultured cyanobacterium | reverse complement strand
TGATGACCTCCACCGCGATTCCCCTGCCATGAGCGAGTCCCGCCTCACCGTTGCCCTCTCCAACGACTTCTTCAAGGCGTTCGGCCGGTTACCGGAGAAGGCCCGCGGCAAGGTGGCCACCTTCATCTCCAGGTTCCGCTCCAACCCCCGCAGTCCTGGGCTCAATTACGAGCGCATCGAGGGCGGCAAGGACCCCTTCATCCGCTCGATCCGCGTTGATCAGGACATCCGCTGCATCGTGCGCGCCCCCGACGAGGGCGACACCTATGTCTTGCTCTGGATCGACAAGCACGACGACGCCTACCAGTGGGCCCGCCGCCGCACCTGCCATGTGAACCGGGTCTCCGGTGCCCTGCAGGTGGTGGATGTGGAGGCCGCTGAGCTGGCGGTAGGGGATGCGATCGCCGCCGCCGTCAGCGAAGCCCTGGCCAGCAACAAGGCGACACCAAAGGCGGCATCAACGCCATCCCCAGTCGCCTCCCCCGCAGGCCCCTCGCTGTTTGCTCACTGCGACGATGACCGGCTCATGCTGCTCGGCGTACCCGAAGCCCTGCTGCCGGCTGTGCGCGCCGTCAGCAGCGACGAGGCCCTCAGTCGCCTGATCGAGTGGGTGCCGCAGGACTGCGTGGATGGTCTGATCCTGCTGGCCGAAGGCAAGCCCATCGAGGCCGTGATCGAGGAGCTGGAACGGCAGCGCCCTGCGGACATCGACCCCACCGATGTGGCGGCCGCGCTGGAAACGCCCGAGAGCCAGGCTCAGTTCCTGGTGATCACCGATGACGACGTGCTCGAGGCGATGCTCTCGGCGCCGCTGGAGCGTTGGCGGGTGTTCCTCCATCCCAGCCAGCGTCGCCTGGTGGAGCGCCACTGGAGCGGTGCGGTACGCGTGCTCGGCGGAGCCGGCACCGGCAAGACCGTGGTAGCGATGCACCGCGCCCGTTGGCTCGCCCAGCAGCTGATCGCATCTGGCGCGACCGGCCGGGTGCTGTTCACCACCTTCACCCGCAACCTGGCCACCGACATCCGCGCCAACCTCACCAAGATCTGCAGCCCCGAGCAACTGCAACGCCTCGAGGTGATTCACCTCGATGGCTGGGTGATGAACTTCCTCAAGAGCCAGGGCCTGCAGGTGCGGGTGTTCAACGACGAGGCTCGTGACAGCTGCTGGAGCCTGGCCATGGATATGGCCGATACCGCGCTTGGTTACAGCGATCGCTTTTACCGCGAGGAGTGGAAGGAGGTGGTGCTGGCCCAGGGCTGCCGCAGCCGCGACGACTACCTGATGGCCAGGCGCGTCGGGCGCGGCACCCGCCTCAACCGTGAGCAGCGCAGCCGGATTTGGCCGGTGTTTGATGCGGTGCGGGCTGAATTCCGCCAGCGGGGGCTCTGGGAGCCGGAAGAGGCCAAACAGATCGCCACCGACCTGCTGGATCGCTCGGAGCAACCACCGCTCTATGCCGCCGTGGTGGTGGACGAGGCCCAGGATCTTGATGGGGCCTCCTTCTTGCTGCTGCGCGCCCTGGTGGGCGAACCCCGTGCCAACGACCTATTCATCGTCGGCGATCCTCACCAGCGGATCTATGGCAAGCCGGTGGTGCTCAGCCGTTGCGGCATCGACATCCGCGGCCGGGCCCGCAAGCTGCGCATCAACTACCGCACCACCGAGGAGACCCGCGCCTGGGCCACCGCCATCCTGCAGGATCTCGACTTCGACGATCTCGACGGCGGCAGTGATCCCGCCAGCGACTATCGATCGTTACTCCACGGTGATCATCCCCTCGTCCAGGGCTTCGACGATCCCGCCGACGAGCAGCGCTTCCTGGTCAGCACCCTGCGGCAGCTGCGCGATCAGCAACAGTCCCTGGCCTCCACCTGCGTCACGGCCCGCACCAAGAGGGCGGTGGAGAAACTCGATGGCTTGCTCAAGGCCGAAGGCTTTGCCACCCGCGTGATCAATGCCGATGAGTCCGACGACCCCAGTGATCCAGCGCTGCGGCTGGCGACGATGCACCGGGTCAAGGGCCTGGAGTTCGATCA
>CAIZOZ010000313.1 GCA_903934745.1 uncultured cyanobacterium | reverse complement strand
GGCCGTGGCGAGCCGCTGCGGAGCGCCGGGAAGTTGGAGAATGGCCTGGCGCATTGGATGGCGCCAGATGCTCGGCAGCGGGCCCATCGGATCGCCGCCACTGAGGGAGGCGGCCCGTTCAGCCATGGCCAGGGGCGACATCGAGCCTTCGGTTCTGTCGTTGAGGTTGAGGCTGCCGCCCAACAGCTGGGCCCGCGTGAAATGACGATTCAGCCAATTCTGACTGGTACTGGGGGCCGGGGAGGGCTGGAGTCCTGCCTGAGTTGCCGCAGTACTGGAGGGGGAGTAGCTGGGGCTGAACTCCTCGAGCGAGCGGCTGAGGGGGCGATCCAGCAAGGAGGAGACGCCGGATCCGGCAGTGCTGAGCAACACACCCGTGGAGGTGAGGGTGTTCCTGGCTAGATCCTTCACCGGGGCGGTCGTCGCATCCAGGAGCTTGTCGAGTCCCAGGGCGGGGCCTCTGGCCAGATCAAGGTTCAACTGGGCAGTGCGATCAGGCGGCGTGATCTCCCGAAGACGGGTCACCCAGCGATCGTGCAGGTCGATCGCCACCAGAGGCAGCCAGATCACCTGACTGAGCAGAGCCCAGGCGATCGCCTGGAATTTAAGGCCGGCACCGTGGGAGTTCATGAAACCAAAAACAGGGAGACAGGGAAGGAGTGACGATCGACGCGAAGGCGGAAAGATTGACTAGCGATTATTGTAGTATCCGTACTGGAAGAAGAGATTACCCAGGGAGCTGAGCGGCAAGACCACTTCATTGACAAGATCAACCGTTTTGCCGTAATAACTGCGCCTCACAATGATCATGTCACGATCGCGCAGGGGTGGGTTGAATCCCTTGGAGATACTCTGACCCGGTTGATAACTGTAGAATTCGGTGGTGGTGGTGCCATTGCGATTGAGGCGAACCAGCTCGATATCGTTTTTCTTGGCACGCCATGGCACCGGACCACCAGCGCGCAGCAGGGCTTCCTGCAACGGCGTGTTGGCCGGAACGGCCAGAGTGCCAGGCTGCTTGACCTCACCCACCACGGTCACGCTGATGGTGGCGGGAGAGAGATTGGACAAGCCGATCTGAAGCACCTCACTAGGCAGAGGCTTCTCGGTTCGGGTGACGATGATCGTGTCGCCATCAAAGAGAATCGGGTTCTGGCGCTGGTTACCGGCCTGCAGCAACTGGGCCAGGTCCAGCACCGTCTGCTTCTCTGATCCACTGGAGCCGGCCGGCCGGCGCAGGATGATCTGACGGATGTCGGCGTTGAGCGTGATGCCACCGGCGGTCTGAATGGCGGAGACAGGAGTGGAGAAAGAAGAAAGTGGATAGAGGCCAGGACGACTGACCTCGCCCAGCACGCTCACCTGGACCGGTCGCGGCTTGGTGAGGCTCAGGATCAACTGGGGTCGCACCAGCTGCTTGCTATACAGCGAGGTGAGCCAGCGGCTGGCCTGTCCCAGAGTGAGACCGGTGAGCTGCACCGACCCAAGCAGCGCCAGGGTGCTGGTGCCATCAGGCAGGATTTCAACCGGACCGCCCACCTCCTTGGCGGCGGGATCAAGGAAGTTCAGCAGCAGCTGATCCGCCGGTCCCAGCACATAGAGGTCGCTGTAGACGCTGGGCAACGACAGGCTGTCGGGAGCAGCGGATCGGGTAGGAGCCGATGGCTGGAGATTGGACGGGGAATTGCCCTGGGCAATCGCTGGTCCGCGGAATGGATCGCGAGCCGCCGCCGGCTCCGCCGCCTGCAGTGGCAGCAACGGTGCCGCCATCATCAAGGCCCCCAGAGCGATCATCGAAGAGACCCGTTGGCCTGGAGAAGCTCGGCGGGCGGGCAAAGCTTGGCAGCGGTCACCAAGGGAGTGGCTGGGGCGGTTTGGAACCTCCACGGGCGGCGACAACAACACAAGCGGATTTCTACTTTAGCCAGAACCGCCCTCGAACCCACCAGGGACGCTTCAGCCAGAGGATCGGACCAGGTCCGTTGCCGCGAAACTTTGCCGTAGGGTGGTTCCCTACTTCTAGAAATCAGGAATGCCTCCCACGGACGCCCTCACCGATTCAGCGTCCGGTTCGCGTGCTTCCGGAGTGCTGGCTGGGCAAGGCTCTGCCTTAACGATGGCCCCTGGCTCAACCTTGGCACGGACGGGGGGGTTTGATCCCCAGTCCTTCGATTCGCCCCTCGCCAGCAGCCAGGACAACACAAGCAGCGGCATTGCGGGACTGTTTCGCACCGTCAAGCGACGCCAAGG
>CAIZOZ010000312.1 GCA_903934745.1 uncultured cyanobacterium | reverse complement strand
GTGGGCCATGGTCCAGTGGATGTCGGCCTGCTGAACTTCGGTCCCGCCAGTGGCATCGAAGCGATCGTCAATGCCACCAGCATCGACGACGGTGCAGGTGGCACAACGGCTGCGGAAGTGCGGCTACTGGGCGATTGGCAGGCCAACATTCTTGATTTCTCAGCCACAACCTTCAGCGGTGGTTCTTTCCAGATTGATGGCGCCGGCGGTAAGGATTCGATCACTGGTAGTGGTCTGGACGACCGCATTCGCGGCGGCGGCGACAACGATTGGCTCAATGGTGGCGCTGGCGGCGACCGCTATGAGGTGAGTGGTGCCGGGCCGGACTGGATTGATGGCCAGCCCTATCTGTTCGAGGGCTACGACAGCTATGCCGATACCGGTGCGGATGGCAACGATCACCTCGTGGCGGTGGGCCATGGTCCAGTGGATGTCGGCCTGCTGAACTTCGGTCCCGCCAGTGGCATCGAAGCGATCGTCAATGCCACCAGCATCGACGACGGTGCGGGTGGCGCAATGGCTGCGGAGGTGCGGCTACTGGGCAACTGGGAAGCGAACACCTTCGACTTCAGTGCCACCGAGTTGCGTGGCGGCAGCATCCGCATGGAGCTCAAAGACGGCAATGACCGTTTCCTGGGCAGCACTGCTGCTGATCAGGTGGATGGTGGCTACGGAAATGACAGTCTGCAGGCTGGTGCTGGTGACGACATCCTGATCGGCGCTGGCGGTGATGACAGTCTTGATGGTGGTCAAGGCAGCGACACCTATCGCGTCAGCGGTCTGGTGGCCGGTGGCTGGAAAAGTTTCGGCGGCTACGACACCTATACCGACAGTGGGCTCAGTGGTATCGACCGCATCGTGGCTGTGGGCACCGATGACGTCGACATCGGCCTGGCTGGTGGCAACTTCTTGGCCAGCAATGGCATTGATGAGATTGTGAACGCCAGCTCGAAAGTCGTCAATAGTGTGACGGAAGCGGGTCGTGTACGCCTCCTTGGAAACTGGCAGAACAATAGTCTTGACTTTCATAATATTGCCTTTGTGGGCGGCAACTTCCGCATTGAATCTGGTGATGGCAACGACAGCATCATTGGTTCGGCCGCTGCTGACACACTGCTGGCTGGTAAGGGCGATGATTCGGTCAATGGTGCTGGCGGCAATGATATCTACGAGGTGAGTGGCAACAGCACTACCGGTTTCCATGGCTATGATGTCTATGCTGATAGCGGTAGTGGCGACTTCGACCAGATCCTGGTTGTAGCTGCAGTCGGCAGTGAAGCTGTGGACATCGGCCTCAGATCTTTTGGCCTCAGCAGTGGTATTGAGCAGATCAATGCCACTGCCACCAGCGGCCGGGTGAGACTCCTCGGAGATAGCAGCGCTAATCTTTATGATTTCACTGCTGTCACCCTGGTGGGGTCCAATCTGTCGATCGACGTCGGCAGCGGCAATGACACCGTGATCGGCAGCGCGGCCGCTGACCGCATCCTGGCCGGTACGGGCACCGATTCGCTCAATGGGGCTGCGGGCTCCGATACCTATGAGGTGAGTGGCAACAGCGCCAGTGGTTTTGGTGGCTACGACATCTATGCCGACAGTGGCAGCGGAGTGGCTGAGATCGATCGGATTGTGGTAGCCAATGGCACGATGGCTGTGGACATCGGCCTCACCAATTTCGCCAGTAGCCATGGCATCGAGGAGATCGATGCCACCGCCAGCAGCGGCCAGGTGCGACTGCTGGGTAACAGCAGTGCCAACAGCTTCAATTTCACCGGGATCACCCTGGTGGGGTCCAACCTGTCGATCGACGTCGGCAGCGGCAATGACACCGTGATCGGCAGCGTGGGTGCTGACAAGATTCTGGGTGGTCTCGGGGTCGATCAGCTCAATGGCGCTGATGGCGATGACATCATCAACGGCGGTGGTGGCCTGGATCGTCTCACCGGTGGTAGTGGTAACGATACCTTCGACTACACCAAGCTCACCGATGCCATCATCGGGGGTACCAGCTCCGCGCCTCTGTTCGAAACAATCATCGGCTTCACGGTTGGGGCTGATCGTTTTGATCTCACCACCACCCCCGTGGCCGGCAGCTTCAAGACACTCGGTTCTGCCTCGGCACTCACGGTGGCGGCGATCAGCTCCCTACTGAGTAGCAGTAGCTTCCAAGCCAATGGTTCAGCCACCTTCAGCTATGGCAGTGGTGCGAACCTGCGCAACTTCATCGCCTTCAACGATGGCACCGCTGGTTACAAAAGCAGCACCGACGCCATTGTCGAAATCAGCTCCTTTGGCTTCGCCACTGGATATGACTCCCTCGCTCAGATCAGTTTTATTTAGGTGGGTTCAGGCTGATCGGTGCCAAGCAGCTCATCCTTTCATCGGCCCTGATCAGGGTCGAACCGGCTGGTTGCGTGGCGGTAGCCGATCCCCAAAGCGCAGCTGCTGGCGCCAGCGACCGCATTGCCAGCTCAGACCAACCAGCAGCAGCAGCGCCAGGCCCCAGATCCCAGCGGCCACAGTCAGCCCCGACCAGGCCACCAGCACCAGGCACAGCGCCGCCAGCCCCGCACTGAGCGGTTGCAGGCGTTGGAGTTGCTGATCGGCGCCGCGGCAACTGCGGCAATGACGACTATGGCTTTGCCAACGATCCAGCAGGGGACCATCGCTCAAGCGGGCGGGCAGGGGTTGAGCGGGGAACGGCACACCGCCGTGCTCCAGCACCCAGGCATGCAGGGCCTGCACATAGCGATCGGCGGAGGTGGCCAGATAACAACTGCGTGCCAAAGCTTCACTGCCGCCCCGCTGGGCCAGAACCCGTTCCTGCCAGTGCAGGAAGATCTGGTCGTCCTCCAACACCCGGTGATTGCCGATGTGTTGCAACCACTCCGGGCGCAGGCCGAGCAAGCGGGCGGGCCAGGGGGATTCGAACTGGAACGGGAAGCGGGCAAACAGGCGGCATTCACCGTGGCGAATCGGCGTGGCGTAGACCACGGTGAGAATGCGGGCGAAGCCTTTGGCACTCAGCTCATGCCACATCAGGGCAGGGGCGCAGAAGGTGGTGAACTGGGTGCCGAGCTTGCCGCGTCGCGGCCCCTCCGCCCAGATGCCGCTGAAGCCGTCCGGGCCGGCTGCGGTCAGCTCCAGCGCCACCGGGCCGCAATTTTCACGGCGCCCCACCGTGGCGTGATGGGTGAAGGGAACATGGCTCACATCCAGCACGTTCTCGAGCAGGGTGAGGGCGTCGTAGGGGAGATCGCGAAAGGTGTCCTGCACCAGCCAGCCTGGTTCCTCCAGCTGGGGCACGGTCGGCAGGGGCTGATCGGCGGCCAGGGAGACGTCGCCGGCAAACACGAACAGCAAACCCTGGGCCGTGGCGGCTTCGCGGCGACGGGCACAGCTGCGGGAGCGGGAATGGCTGGCTCCGTCCGACGCCTGGGGGATGGTCAGACATTGGCCGGCACCATCAAAACTCCAGCCGTGATACGGACACTCCAGGGCGCCTGCGGCGTTGATCCTGCCCTCGGACAACGGCACCAGGCGATGGGGGCAGACATCCTCGAAGACGCGCCAGGCGCCGCCGGGAGCATCCCACCAGATCACCAGATCTTGGTCCAGTAGGGTGAAGGCCAGCGGACGCTGCGGATCGAGGTCCTTGAGAAAGGCCACCGGATACCAGCGCTCAAGCCAGCTGGCGGGGGTCGAAGGCAGCAGGGCGCCATCACGGCGGCGAGCTGGATCTGGAGAGGGGCTGATCATCGGCTGATTCTGCCGGCATGAGTAGACAGGAGGGAGCCGCGATGCTTCTGATGCCTTACTCCCATCTGCTGGTGCCCAGTGATGGATCGGAGCTGTCCAGCCGGGCGATCGACCATGCCGTGAACCTGGCGGCGGCGCTGGGGGCTCGCATCACCTTCCTGCACGTGGTGGCGAACACGCCGATTCCCCTGATAGGCCTGGGCGAGAGGCTCGATGTGCAGACCATGGAGCTGCTGATCGCAGCCAGTCATCAGGAATCGGACCGGATTCTCGACCAGGCGAGCCTGGCCGCATCGCTGGCGGGAGTTTCGGCCCAGTGCGAACGGGTACCTGGCGACCTGCCGCATCGCGCCATCGTGGACACGGCCCAACGCCTCGGATGTGATCTGATTTTGATGGCCTCCCATGGCCGCCGCGGGTTGTCTGGCTTGCTGATCGGCAGCGAAACCCAGCGGGTGCTGACTCTGGCCCACTGCCCGGTGCTGGTGTACCGCTGAACCACTGGATCGGCGGCCCGCCGGTCGGCCCGCCAGTCGGCCCGCCGGTTGGCCCGGCGTTTGGCCCGCCGGTTCTCCACCCCCTGGACAGCGGCGGGTGTTGGGTGAAAATTGCTTGAATCATCGCCCCCGCAACCCATGGGCCGAGACCGAGACCCCGATCGCATTCCCAGGGCTGGCTACGAGCTGGCACCAATCGCCGGTTTGACGAGCCTTCCCCTGGGCGGCAGCCCCTCACCTCTGGGCAGCGCCCGCCTGCTGGGCGAATCGACCCTGGGTGCGGTGCTGGTGTACGCGATCTATCAGGCGCTGCTCACGGCCCTGCGTACTGAAGCGATGGTGCGGCGCTCGCAACTGGATCGTTCCGCCCAGGTGCGGCTGATTGGCAGCAGCGTCTGGGGTTCGATGAAAGATGGCGCCGCCGTCGGCCTGGCCCTGAGCGTGCTGCTGTTGATCGTTCCCTGGCTCTCCATGCCCCTGGCTGTTCTGGGGGTGGTGGGAATGGGTAAGGCCTCCCTCGACCTGCTCCATGCCTTCTGGGACGGGCTGAACGAGCAGCAGAAAGCGGAACTCCACGAGGCCGCCTACGCCGCCGGCGTCAATCTCAACCGGCTGCTCCAAGGTGGAGCCCAGGCCCGGCTCGATTCCTGAAGCTGCTCTGTCGGTTCAGCCGGCTGCAAAGAAGCCCTTGGACCAGAGCCAGAAGGCCACAAGTGCCACAGGCACCAGAAAGGCAGCAAAGATCTGCAGGCGCACCACCTGATCGGAGCGGGAGGGCGTAGGGGATCGGGGGGGCAAGGGCAAAACTGAATGAAGGGACAGCCCAACGACTGCCATGGGCACTCAACTTACTCAGGGCGTGGGGCTGGTCCAACACCAGCTCCAGTAGCCCTTGCCGGCTGGCGGCAGTCGCCTGATGGGGGGCCTGGGCTCTGCTGGGGCAGCAGCAACGTTTCGGTGCAAATGCAGGAGCAAGCAAGTGCGCTATTCGATGGACAACAGGACGCTGCTGGCAGCCATGCTGCAGGCAGCCATGCTGCAGATCCGCTGAGATTTCGACCCTGACCAGGCGCCGATCGAGCTGGACTTTGATCAGATCGCTCCGATTGCACCACCTCGGTTCTGCCTCGAATCAACAGTCTGGCGCTCCAGCAGCCAGGCCCCATGGAGATCCTCGATGGTGATGCGGTACTTCAGCCGTCGGGCCGCTAACACCAGTTCCGAGCGCGAACGACAGTGACGCAGGGCCCGGCGCAGACGGCCATCCTGCTCCGCCGCTTCGACCAACCGCTCCAATTCACTCCAGCTCATCAGCTTTGCCCTGCACATCACCAGACTGGCAAGTCAAAGTGAATCAGGCCATGGATCGTCACAGCTGGTTTCACCTAATCTGCCTAAAGGCAGCTGGGACCAGCCAAAAGCGCAATGAAGTTTCGACCCAAGCTGCGGCAGAACTGGATCAAGGCCTTGCTTCTGAGCTTGTTCGCCGTCGGCTTGAACCTGCTGAAGATTGATCTTTTATTTGATTTTGAATTGTTGCTGGGATCGAGTCTGGCCATCCTGGCCCTGTTGCTGCTCGGGAACCTCGGCTTGGTGGTGGGCCTCAGTGCCAGCTTGATGGCCTGGAAGATCTGCGGTAATCCCTGGTGCGGCATGAGCTCGATGGTTGAACTGCTATGGCTATGGGCTTATCTGAACTATTTTAGTCATAAAGAAGAGAGTCGTAGCGACGGCCGCATCATCATCGCCGACATCCTGTTTTGGATTGTCATTGGCATTCCCGCAGCCTTTCTGTTTATTGGTGTGTTCAACAACCTTGACCCAGCCAAGGTACTGCTGCTGGTCAGCCGCCAAGCCTTGAATGGATCGATCAGTACCACGATTGGCTTTAGCCTCTATCTGCTGATTCGGATGGCAAGGGCTCCAGATGATCGATCGCAAGCGATCCCAATTCATGGATTGACCTTTGCAGTCGTCATGATGTCAGTCATGCTGCCGAGCTTGGCTCTTGCTTCAATCTCTTCCAACCAACTAGTGCAGGCCAGCCTGCTGGGGAAGGCAGAGCAGCTTTATATGATTGCCAAAGAAATAGCCACCGTGACAATAGTCGGGGCACCAAAAATCGCGGATTCTCTCCATAATAGAGACGGCCTGGTTGAGTTTGAGCGGAGTTATGGATCGGAACGATCCCAACACTTTGAGTCCAATCCAGAACTTTTCAAGGCCCTCTCGCAAACGCATGCACCGGACATCGATCGAGCACTTCAGCTCAAAGGAATGCAGCTACTGACAAGCAAACATCCAGCGCCAAAAATGAACCGACGGCTGAACAGCTACTGGAGATTAGATCTGGCCCAGGCAAGCATGGGCGAAGATAGCCTGCTTGATGCGGCTGATGGGCGTCCGGACGTGATCGTCGTGGAGCCCGCCAAGGCCCTGCTGCTGCAGCTCCAGACTCAGAGTAGCCGAACTATCGGCATGTTGAGCTGGTGCATGACTTTGGCCATTCTTGCGAGCGAAATGCTTGCCCGGCTCGTGGCGAAACAATTTAATCTTGATAATCTGCAGATCTCAGCTCAGCCCGAGTCCCCGAAAAACCCGGACAAAAGAAATTTACAAAAGCAAAACTTATCGCCCCCTTGGCAATTGAAGGTCGGCAAAATTCGTGAACTGAACCAGATGATCACCCTGCTCAATGAAAGACAGAGTCAAATCAACAGATTGAAGGCTGATCTGCAGAGTGCAAGCTTGAGGCTCAAGTCGTCCAGGGCCGAGATTGATGTTCTCACCACCGTTGACCCACTCACAGGATGTTTCAACCAGCATGAACTCTATCGCCGACTAGATTTTGAACTTCAGCGCAGCAATCGCGATCGAAGTGACCTGAGCTGTCTCTGCATAGAAGTTGATCACTTGAGTCAGATTCGCAATAGCTACGGTGCAACGATGGCAGACCAGGTCTTGATCGAAGTGGGAGCTGAGATCCAGGCCCGAGCCCGCACCACGGACTGCCTCTGCCGCAGTGGTGATACTGAATTCAGCCTGGTGTTGCCGATGTGTTCGGGAAAAGCAGCAGAAGGCCTTGCCCAGGAATTCCACCATGCGATCAAGACTCGCGTGGTGAAGCATGAGGATCAGCAGATCAGCGTTACAATCAGCATTGGCATCTCCTGCCTACGCAGAGGTAATGATGACAGTGAGTCGCTGATTCATCGTGCCCAGAATGCCCTCTACCGAGCGAAGATCGAGGGCCGTAACCGTAGCGTGACAGGCTGACGGCGCTCAGCTGTTACCGAACGCCACCTGACAGGCTGCATTCAACAACTCTGCTTCGGCAGCGCTGGCTGGCTGCACCCCATTGAGTAGGCCACTCTGGCAATCCGCCGAGAGCTGGTAAGTGTTGCCATTGGCGCTGACAGCAAACTGCACACCGGTACTACCCAGCGGTTGCACCGTGCCATAGAGCAACTGATAGTTGCTGTTGGGTACAACAATCATGGTCTGCTGGCTGTTGATCGCATTGTCGACAGCCTCATTGATGATGGCGGCACTGGCCAGCGCACCAACGCCCCAGACGGCCGCCCGTGCCCCCCACCAACCCCAGGAAGGAGTGGCCCAGCCGCCATACCAGCCATAGTTCCAAGGCCTGGCATAGCCCCATCCCGGCCGCGCCCAGCCTGGCCGCAGATTGACACTATTGATGTTGACCGTCCGATTCCAGTTGCGATTGATGTTCGTATTAATGTTGCGATTATTCAAATTACGGTCGCCCAGGTTACGGTTCCCCAGATCGCGATCACCAACATTGGTCGCACCAATTCCACGATTGCCGCCGGTGGCCATGGCCGGACGGCGATCGAGGCTGGGGCTGCCACCGGCCCTGGAGCCCCGAGAATTGTTGCTCCAGCCGCCGTCGGGACGACTGGCACCCCGATTCAGCCCACCGCCACCGCCGGCCGTGCTGAAGCCGGTGCGGGCGCCACCGCCGCCACGGTTGCCACCGCCGCCACGATTTCCCCCGCCACCGCGACTTCCCCCGCCACCACCACCACGGGCGATGAGGCTGCTGACGTCCGCAGCCTCACGCTGGGAGGGTTGACGTAACAAGGCAGCGGCAGGAAGAGCTGGTAGAGCAACAATTCCTGCCAGCAGCAGCCCAAGGCCGGAATGCACAGTCATGGCTTCACCAACTGGCAGCCGGCGTCGTAGCAGCTGGCATCAATGCGGCCATCGGCGCCGAAATGAACTTTCACCAGATCCCGACCTGCCAGCTTGGTGGGATTGTCCTGCCGCACACTGTTGAGGTAGTTGGGATTGATAACGCAGAGCTCCTGATCGTTGAAGCAGACCGTATTGGTGGAGAACCGCCCGGAGGCATTGCGCAAGCCCTGCCACTGCTTGGCCACAGGCGTCCAGATGCTCATTGTCAAGGGATCGTCGGTGATGCGCACGGTTTCGATCACCTTGCCGATGTGATGGCGATAGCGGGTGCTGGCTCCTTCATTCACCGCTTCGACCATGCAGTTGACCGCTGCACCGCCGCGTTGGCTGCACTGAGTTTCGAGCTTGTAGAGCACCCCTTCGGCCGCATGGCCAGGAGCCGACAGGATCAGGCCGGAGCCGAAGCAGCCGGCAACCAGCAGCGGCCTGAAAGCCTGGCTGAGCCAGGAACTGAGCCAGGAACTGAGCCAGGGAAAGGCGGACGGATTGGGCACAGGATCGGGAGTGCGGTGCAGATTGACGCCCTGGCCGGACGTACGCGCAGCCATGGCCTTTCGGGAACGAGACAATGTCGACCAAGCCAGGAGGAGATCGTCCAAGTTTGTCCACGTTGCATCGTTGTTGGCCGCTAGCAGGCCTGGGGACGACACAATTCGCGATAGAAGCAGCAATGGCGACTTGATGCCAGCGGTGCAAGAGCTTCGACGCCTCAGCAACGCATGGCACTCGCGACAACGTCGCGAGTGTGGCTGGGCACAGCGCAACGAAAACCCAGATGGCAGGTGGATGTATCGATTCCCTGCGCCATGCGAGCTGCAGGGCGATAGCGGCGGCAATGGCTGGGGGCACACAGGAAGGAGCCACCTTTCACCACTTTGCGGGGCAGCAGTCCATGCTGGGAGCTGGGATCGATGCTGGCCTCCCGCGTTGCTCCACGGGGATTTTCGGGGCTGCAGCAGCTCCCCACCGCTTTGGGGCCCTGAACTTTGGAGCTGTGGTGCTGATACCAGTCGTCGGTCCATTCCCAGACATTGCCAATCATGTCGAGTAGCCCATAGCCATTGGCAGGAAATGAACCAACCGGCGAGGTGCGTTCCCAGCCATCCAGCAGGGTGTTGTGATGGGGAAAATCACCCTGAAACGTGTTGGCCAGCATCCGCCCGGCCGGATGCAGTTCTGATCCCCAGGCAAACTCCATCCCCTCCAGCCCGCCGCGAGCGGCCCGTTCCCATTGCGCTTCACTGGGCAGTTGCTTGCCTGCCCAGAGGGCATAGGTGAGGGCATCGCCATGGCTGATCTGCACCACAGGATGGTGCTCCCGGCCCTTGATCGAACTGCCGCGCCCCTCCGGATGGCGCCAGTCAGCACCAGGGAGGTACTGCCACCAGGCGTAGTGATCGTCCAGGCTGATGGCGCCTGCCGGTGGCACGAACACGATCGAACTGGGTACGAGCAGGGAGGCCTGAGCCTCGGGGTAGGCGCTTGGATCCGCCGGCAGTTCGGCCAGGGTGACGTGACCCGTGGCCTTGACGAACTTGAGGAACTGGCCATTGGTGACGGGCGCTCGATCGATCCAGAACCCGGAGACGTCGACCTGATGGGCTGGCGCTTCCTCCGGGTAGTGGTGGTCCGATCCCATCTGAAACCTGCCCGCTGGAATCCAGACCATCGCCCTGTGCGGCGGCCTGCCGGGGGGGCGGGCCGCCTGCAAGCAGGATTCAGGTTCTGGGCGGGAGCAGGGCATCGCCAACGTCTGCGGGTGACCGAAGTGAGCAGCGGTGGTTTCAGCCGCCTCCGCTGGCGGCTTGAACCATGTGCTGCATCACATCCTCCAATGAGAAGCTGGCCGGCTTCTGGCGAGGCGGGAAGGACTGGAAGGTTGACAGGAACTGGCCGACGTAGGTCTGGGCTGGCACCAGCAGGAAGATGTGGTCGAACATCCAGTCCCAGTAGGTGTTGGAGGTGATGTCAGCGCGTTCGTAGGGGTCGGTGAGCAGGTTGAAGATCTTCGGCACCCGTAGTTTGACAAAGGGTTCAGCCCAGATCTGGCAGGTGCCGCTCTGGCGTTGCTCCATGAACACGAACTTCCAGTTGTCGTAGCGCAGCCCCACCAGATCACCGTCATCGGAGAAGTAGAAGAACTCCACCCGCGGGCTCTTGTCACTCTTGCCCGTCCAGTAGTCGAGCATGTTGTAGCCATCGAGGTGCACCTTGAAGGTTTTGGCGCCCGCCTGATGACCCGCCAGCAATTTCTGCTTGATCTCGGGTTCGCCGGCAGCGGCCAGCAGGGTCGGCAACCAGTCGAGATGGCTGACAATGCCGTCGATCACCGTGCCTGGAGCGATCTGGCCCGGCCAGCGCACCAGGGCCGGCACCCGATAGGCCCCTTCCCAGTTGGTGTTTTTCTCGCTGCGGAAGGGGGTCATGCCGGCATCGGGCCAGCTGTTCAGGTGGGGGCCGTTATCGGTGCCGTACATCACGATGGTGTCATCAGCGATGCCCAGCTCGTCGAGCAGGTTGAGCATCTCACCGATGCAGTCGTCGTGATACAGCATCACATCGTGGTATTCCGACTGCCAGCGACCGCTGCGGCCCACGTCCTGGGGCCGGGCATAGGTGCGGAAGTGCATGTGGGTGGTGTTGAACCAGACGAAGAATGGTTCCCCTGAAGCCACGGCATCGCGGATGAAGCGCTTGGCCTCGGCCATGAATTCATCATCGGCCGTCTCCATCCGTTTGCGTGTGAGTGGGCCGGTGTTCTCAATCCGCTGGCTACCATCAGCGTTGGCCCAACAGTGCAGCACGCCACGGGGACCGAAACGCTCACGGAAGTTGGGGAAATCCTCAGGTTGGGGATAGTCACGCAGCTCCGGCTCCTCTTCGGCATTGAGGTGGTAGAGGTTGCCGAAGAACTCATCGAAACCGTGCAGCGTCGGTAGATGCTCATCACGATCGCCGAAGTGATTTTTACCGAACTGACCGGTGCGATAGCCCAGGGGCTTGAGCAGCTCAGCGATGGTGGGATCTTCGGCCTGGAAGCCCAGCTCAGCTCCTGGTAGGCCCACCTTGCTCAGGCCGGTGCGTACCACGCTCTGGCCGCTGATGAAGGCGGCACGGCCGGCGGTGCAGCTCTGCTCGGCGTAATAGTGGATGAACTTGGCGCCCTCGTTGGCGATCCGGTCGATGTTGGGGGTCTGGTAGCCCATCAGGCCGTGGCTGTAGCAGCTGAGATTGCTCTGGCCGATGTCATCGCCCCAGAGGATGAGGATGTTGGGCTGGCTGTTGGGCATCGGAAGCTGGGGTGCTGGCAAAAGGGTTGGGGTGGCTGCGGCGGCGCCTTGGACGCCGCCGTGGAGCTGCCGCAATGCTTAGGAATTATGACCAGCTCGCGCCGAGCCGACTCTGCAGAAAGTGCAAATCTTCGGCGAGGGCATCCGGGAGCCAAAACCCAGTCGCCTTCAAGGCTCCGTCGCCTGGGGAGGCTGGAGATGGCGGCGTTTCTGCGCCAGCAGGAAGGGGATCGACACCAGGGCCGTGATCAACACGTAGCTGAGAATCGCCAGCTTCACCGCCGGGATGCCGGGGGCGTGGCTGGAGGCGAACAGCAGCGCCAGGCCTGGATTACGCATCGAGGTGACCAAGGCCGTGGTGGTGCTTTCCGCGGGGTCGGGGCCGGCCAGCAGCCAGCCGATCGCCAGGCTCAGCAGCACCATGGCGGCCATCAGCGGCAGGGCGAGCAGATTGCTGACCAGGAAGGAGCCCACCGCCGGCAAGGTGAAGCCCAGGATCACCACCAGCAGCACCAACACCAGGCCATTGGCCAACTGTTCCAGGGGACGCAACAGCTTGGCGGTGACGGCGGGGAACCAGCGCCGCAGACCGAGACCCAGCAGCAAGGGCAGCACCTGGGCCGTCAACACCTGCAGCGCCACATCGGCATGGGCCAGATCCCAGCCCTTGAGGCTGAACACCCCACGGAACAGAGTCGCCAGCAGCGGAATCGTGACAATTGCGGCGATCGCCGCCAGCACCTGCAGCAGAGCCGCCATCTCCCGATTGCCGCCCTGCCTACCGGTCTTGTGCAGGGTGAGCGGCGCGCTGGGCGACAGGGCCAGCAGGGCGATGCCGTAACGCACCGGTGGCGCCACAGGCAACGCCAGGCTGAACTTGAGCAGCACCAGGGCCAGCAGGGGCACCAGCAGACAGCTGCCGATCAGCACCCTGGCGAACAGGGCGGGCCGCTGCCGCCATTGCTGCAATGCCGTGCCCTGCAGGCCGAGACCCAGGGTCAACATCAGAACGAACAGACTGATCTTGATCAGGAGCTGAACCATGGCGATCGGCGACGGCGAGGACTGAAACCAGGCGGGAACGACGGCTGGGTTGGACGGCTGCGGTTCAGGACCCCAGCGCCCCGGCCAGCAGCAGCACCAGGGCGAGCACGCCGATCAAGGCGATGCTCACGGCGGTGGCCAGGGCGATCGAGGGCTGCTCGCTGTAGACGAAGTCATCGCGGCGCAACCGTTTCAACATCTGCCGATGCTGGGCTGTGGCCGCCAACATCGCCAGCAGGCCGGTGAGCACAAAGCCCACGGCCACCAGCCGCACGCTCAGCTCAGCCTGGCCCTGGCTGCCGAGGCGGCTGGCATTGATCGCAGCGATGATCGTGTCGAGGCCGAAGCCGAAGCTGATCAGGGTCAGGCAGGTGCGAATCCAGGCCATCAGGGTGCGCTCCGCCGCTGCCCGATTGCGTTCCTTGGCCAGTTGATCCGTGAGGTTCATGGCTTTCCAGGCGAAGCGATCGGTTCAGCACCCTGGCCCAAGGCGGCGTGCCTGACCAGGGCCTCCTCCGCACTGATTTCACGGGCCAGAAACACATTGAGGAAGGTGCGAATCACAGCCACGACCCCCAGCTGGATCAGATGCTGACCCGAGGGGCTGATCGTGGTGGAGACGATGTCGGCACCCAGCTGGAACTCCAGGGCCAGGGCCAGCCAGCTGCCGAAGCTGAGACGGACGCGATTGGAGGGGCGACGCGGCAGGCGGCGGCTGAAGCTGACAACGGCCCCGCTGGCGGTGGCCAGCAGGCCCGCCAGGACCGTGAGCACCGACAGGCACTCCAGTAGCAGTCGTGTGGCCGTGGCCAGGGGCACCAGCAGCTGCTCGACGATCTCAACGAGGATCATGGGGAGGCATCGGGAGGACAGCGGTACGGCGGCCTGCGCCTGGGGGTGAACTGGCTGGCCAGCCAACCCGGCACCACCACGGCGGCCACAAGGATCGTCAAGGCGGTGCTCAGGCGACTGGAGAAGGTGCGGGCTTGATCCAGGCCGGAGTGGACAAACACCAACGTCACCAGCACAGCGAACACGCCGGTGGTGAGGGCGCTGATCGAGCGCAGCACGTCCCGAGGATGGCGACGATCGGCCCGACCCGCATCGAAACCGAGCACCAGCCCAGCGACCAGTCCGGCCAGGGCCAGCATGGCCAGCACCGTGGCCCGCTGGCCGAGATCACCCTGGGGTGCGGTATCAAGCGCCTTGCGCGACAGCACCAGGGCCGTACCGACCACGGCCCCACCCACGGCTCCCAGGGCCGCCGCCAGCACCAGAGCGCGCTGCTGCAGGCGACCGCTGCAGGAGGCGCCGGCGGCCAGGGCCAGGGAGCTGGTGAGGGTGGAGGCGATCAACGGCAGGTGGCTGGTGAGGCCATAGGCCAGTCCGCAGCTCAGGGCCGCGACCAACAGCAGAGCCGGGCGCCGTCCCTGGGAAGGCGGCGCCAGCGGTTGAGAAGGCTTGTGCTGGGGTGGGGGAACGTTACTGATCACGACCACTGCCGCCATCGCGACCACGACGTCCCTGGCAACCCTGTTGACGCTGGCCGTCGATCTGGCGTCACAGGCGTGGCCGATCCCGCAGGATTGCGGATGCCGCGGCGGGCCTGGGGGGGTACGGTTATCACAGAACTGTTGAAATGCCTGCCATGACCGTGGTCGCTCCCCCCAAGACCGTGGTCAACCGTTGTGCTGTGGTGGTGACTCCAAAGCAGCCGATGATCGACTGGACTCGACCCTTCTGGACACCACAGGAACAGCAGAATCCGGTGGCCGAAAGCAGTCTTTACCTGATCCCCACCTACGACAATGAGGCCGAGGCGATCGCCCGTCTGCAGACCTGTCACGAGGCGATCTTCGTGGCTGAACTCTCCCTCTGGTGCCGCGACCCGGAGCTGTGGCCGCGCTCCAGAAATTTTGAGGTGTTTCTTGAGTGGTTCTCGCTGCAGTTTCACCATCTGGTCGAAGATCTGGGCCAGGAACCCCTGGCCGTCCAGGGCCTGGATCCCCAGTTCGAAAACCAGCTGCGCGATGCCCTGAGCTGAGCCCCACCCCCCCTGACCATGTTGTTTCAGATCCGCCACAGCCTTCTCTATCGCTACGGGCGACCCGTCTTTCTCGAACCGATGACCGTGCGGCTCAGCCCGCGCCAAAACGTCAGCCAGCGGCTGCTGACCCACCACCTGAGCGTGCTGGCACCGGCCAGCGGCGCCTGTGAGCTGGTGGAGGCCGATGGCAACGATGCCTGGGTGCTGTGGTTCGAAGCTGAACGCGACCAGCTCGAGCTGGTGGCAACGATGGAAGTGGAAAGTCTGCGCACCAACCCGTTCGACTGGATCCTCACCGGCGCCGGCCAGCAGCGCCTGCCGGTGACTTACGGCGAGGCGGAACAGCTCTCCCTGGCTCCCTGCCTGGCCGCTGCCCATGGGCCGATCGCAGCCCCGGTGGCCACCTGGGCCGCCGAGCTGGCCCAGCAGGTGGAGGGCGACACCCTCGCTTTTCTGATGCTGCTGGCGGACACGATCCACCGCGATTTCCACCACATCGGCCGTCTGGACGGCGATCCAATGACGGCGAGCGAAACCCTGCAGAGCCGCCAAGGAGCCTGCCGCGACACCGCCATCCTCTACGTGGAGGCCTGCCGCTCGCTGGGCCTGGCGGCCCGCTTCGTCAGCGGCTACTCGATGCACCATCCGCCGGAGGTGACCGAACATGAGCTGCACGCCTGGGCCGAGGTGTACCTCTCGGGTGGCGGCTGGCGCGGCTATGACCCGAGCCTGGGCCTGGCGGTGGCGGATGGTCATCTGGTGCTGGCGGCCGCTCCCGACCATCGCCTGGCAGCCGCGGTGAGCGGCAGCTACCGGGGCACAGGCGTGGACTCGTGCCTCGACTATGCGATCGACCTGCAGGTCAGAAGAAAAACTTGAGACCAATTTCAACACCATTTTCGTCCGTGCTGATCCCCCGTTGGCTGCGGCCGCTGAGGCCGTTGTTCCAGTCCAGGCCCTGATAGCGCCAGGAGAGATTGAGATCGGTGTTGCGGCCCAGGGCATAACCCAGACCCAGCTGGGCGTTGCCGGTGAGTTTCTGGGCCTCGCCGTCACCGCCACCGCCGAAGGCGCCGACATCAGCGCGGCCAAACAGGCGCAACCGCGGGGCCAAGAACACTGTGGCCTGGGTACCCACTAGCGCCTGCACCCAGGTGTGGCTGAGCTGCCGACTGAACTGGCGCTCGAAGCGCAGCACATTGACCGTGGTATTCACACCGAAATTGGCATCAATGATCCGTACACCGGCATAGGGAATGATGCTGAACTCCCCGGCCTTGCCCTGGGCTGCTTCGCGGGCGCCGAAGCGATAACGCAGGGCCAGATCGGCCACGGTGGCATTGAACGCCGTGGCCGCCTTCACTCCCACCAGCCCTCTGGGGCCCGTGCGCGAGGTGATCGAGCCGAGCCGGTCGTAGCGCACATCGCCCAGCAGTCCGAGGCGGCCGTACTCCAACGAGCCCCGGGCCGAACTGGCCCACTTCAGCTTGCTAAGCAGGGTGCCGAGGCCCACATCGAAACTGGTGGAGCGATTGCCGATCTCCAGATCCGCCTGGGTGCGCAGCGGCAGGAAGCCGTAGAGCTCGAGGGTGCTGGCCCAGGGGGAAGGCGTCGCCGATGGTCCTGGCGCCGGGGCAACGGGCAATGGGTCTGGGGCTGGTTCTGAGCTCGGCGCAGCGGGTGAGCGGGGATCCGCTGACTGAGCCAGAGCGGGAGCCAGGGCTGGAGCCAAGACCGGCTCGGCCAAGACCGGCGCAGCCAGGACCGAAGCAGCCAAGACCGGAGCGGTCAGGAGCGGTGCAAGGACCAGCTGCTGCAGGGGTAGCAATGGCTTGTTGGCAAAGGGACGTTCAGCAGACACGATGGCGATTCAGCGATTCCAGCTCGACAGC
>CAIZOZ010000311.1 GCA_903934745.1 uncultured cyanobacterium | reverse complement strand
CGCAGCCTGGACGTTCACCCACTTCCCGATGAGCCCAGAGAATCAGGTCGCTGTGCGGCAGGCAGCCGCCAAAGGGCTGGTGGTCAATGCCTCCACCGAGTCCCGCGCCATGGCAGCGGCCTTGGTGCGCCAGGGCCTCCCGGCGGTCTGCGTGGTGCCGCCCGAGGCACCGGTGGTGTTCCACCACGAGGGTGTTCGGTTTGTGGCCTGCCCCGCCAGCCGCCAGGGAAATGGCGGCCGTAAGATCCAGTGCATCAGCTGCGGCGGTCGGTTTGGCCTTCCCCTCTGCGCCCAGGCCGATCGGCCGTTCGTGATCACCTTTCCCGCCCATGGCCCCCGGGCGGCGGCGGCAGCGGCCCACTGCAGCTGAGGAGCTCGGCTCTCTGAGGCTTGCCCCTGTGGGGATCGACCCTCTGGGTCTTGCTCCGGGCCTCTCCAGTCTGGGGCCTTCCTGACGTCAGGCCCCCACTGGGATCGGTCCCGTCGCTGCGCCGCTCTCGGCGCCGAGTCCATGGCCATGCTTTCTGCTGCTGCCTCACCGTTCTGCCGGCCTGAGGAGGATCCGTTTCTGCTGCTCGAATCCAGCCTCAAGGCGATCGAGCGGATCCTGCAGCTGCGGCGAGGGCTGCCGCTGCGCCGCACCTGGATCGAGCAGCCCTATGGAGAAGAAGAAATCACCCTGCTGGAAGAGGAGGTGATCCCGGCGATCCAGCAATGCCTGGCGCGCATTGATGAGCTGGATCAGCGGCTGCTGGCCCAGCAGGAGCTGCTGCAGCGTTGCCAGCTGGAGGCCGAGCGTGAGGCGCTGGGCGAGTTGAGGCTGCAGATGGCCTGAGGGCCATCGCCGGGGGGCTGCGGCCCCCTTCATCCAGGTTCACCTGAAGCTGATGGCGGGATCACCGGAATCACATCACCACGAACCTGATCCGGAATCAAATGCTCGAAGTCGTCATCCGTGGAGAGAAGAAAGGCGTCGGCTGCAGCCGCGCAGGCTGCGATCCAAAGATCGTTCTTGCCCATATGCCGTGCACCCTTGGGGTGTTGGCGGGCGTGGAGATCAATGCGCACGTAAGCATCGATCACCAGCGGATGATGGATGTCAACAACCACCAGGCTCTGGAGTGTTCGCTCCAATGCTTGGCGTTTCCGCTCCCCCCAGTGGTTCACCTCTGCCAGGACGCGAACCTCAGCCAAGCTGACAACACTGACCAGCGGTCGTGGTTGGCAGTTGATCAGGTCATACAAACGGAGAATCCGTTGGCAAACTTCAGTGCCCCGTACCAGGTGAATGATCACGCTGGTATCGAGCAGGAACAGCTGGTTCGCCGCTGACAGTGAGCCTTGGCTCATCGAATCGCCTGCAGAGCCTCAATCAGCTCCGTATCACTTTCGTCACCCGGCCACGTCCCGACGAACGACGCCACACCACTGTGCTGATCGTGAGGCAGGCTGCGAAAGACAGGCTGGCGACTTGGTGGAAATGGGATGTGCGCAAACAGCTCATCGCGGGGTTCAGCGCGATGAAGACTATCCACAGCGATTTGTTGGATCGACCCCGAGGGTCGATAGTGGGCGGTGCCTGTGACCAGCACGCGCTCGTTCCAGAGGGTGCGCAACTGTTCAGGATCAACGCTTGGTCCTAATCGCGCCGGTATGGTTTCACCGCTCTCGGCCCTGAGGAGCACTGTTTGGCGGCTCCCAGAAATGGTGTCCAGCAGACAGGTGAAGCGAACAGCCTGGGGCAGTGGCGTGTCCTGGATCAGAGCTTCCAGCCGGGGCACATCAGCAGGTGAGAGCTCAACGCTTTGGCGATCGTCTTCAAGGTCGCACAAGACCACACCGTTGAAGTCCCCCCTCGGGAGGCGCGCCAAACGCAAGCAACTCTCCAGCAGGGCCCGGTCGGCATGCACGGCTGCAGCATTGCCAGCCTTCACTTGATGGAGCACCCTGACGAACAGGTCGATGGCGCTGCCATCAGGCCCGATCGGCTCGTTGGCTTCTCCGAATAGGTCTTGCTGCTGCTGTCCGCCGAATTGCTCAGGGGCCACTTCCTGCAGCAAGGGCGCTTCCAGATCGAGCACGGCAGACCCGGGGGTCAAACCAGTCACCAGATGGGCGGTGCAGGCCTCCAACCAGCGGGGCCTTGGGCCGGCCTGGGAACTGAGGCCTTCCACGTAAAATCGAGCGGCATGACGCGCACCGTCCTGAACCGCGCCGAGCATGTCTCGGAGCAGCTCGATCGGGATGCGGAGCCTGTCGGCTGAACCGCCCTGCAGAACCAGGCGGTGCTGTTTCACGTGGAAGAGGACCCCAGCAGGAAGATCCCACCGTAGAGCTGTCGGTGAACTCTGGGTGCCCCCCTGGCTGCTCCGTTGTCCGCTTGTTGGGATTGGGAGTGACGGCTGGCCAACACACCCTCACACCCCCCGCGGCCAGAGCAGCCCGGTGGCAGGTCGCGTCGCTCCGCCTCCCGTTCCCCCACCACCACCACCCGAGCTGGACAGCAGCGGCCCCTGCTGCGGGTGCTGCCGGGCGCCCATGGCGCTCATCGGCGGGAAATGACGGATGAAGTCCGCTGTGCCGGTGATCAGCTGCAGGCTCAGCGGCGGCAAGCCACTGATGAAGTGCAGCTCGTTGCACTCCCGCCAGTGGGTGAGGGCCAGGGGTGAGCTCCAGGGGCTGGCCTGGTTGTGGCTGGTGTCGGTGGGCACCCATAGCCACACGTCCCGGTCGGTGGAGCGTTGGCCCAGCTGCAGCATCAGCCCGTCGGGGCGGGTCACCTTGCCGAAATGGGTGCTGGCGCCGCGGCTGGAGGTGGAGCCGATGAACAGCGGCGCCGGCAGCTGGATCAGTGGTGGCGGGATATCGAAAAGCCCCTGGCTCTGCAGCACGACGTCGACATGGCCCAGGGCGATGCCGCTGCGCAGCTGGTGGCCGTTGGCGTGGAGGCTGCTGCTGATGGCAGAAGGCAGACCGCCAAAGCGG
>CAIZOZ010000310.1 GCA_903934745.1 uncultured cyanobacterium | reverse complement strand
GTGATGCCGCCGGCCGCCAGGCGCCGCTCCACCCGGGCGGTGAACTCCCCTTCCACCGAGCCGCCGAATGGGCCCTTGATCTTCAGGCCCAGCCATTCGGGCGGGTTGTGGCTGGCGGTGATCACCAGGGCGCCGAGCGCCTGGCGTTCCACCACCGCCCAGCTGCAGGCCGGCGTCGGTACCGGCGTGGCAGTCAGTAGTGGCTCGAGGCCGGCGCCACGCACGGCGGCAGCGATCGCTGCCGCCAGCTCCGGCGCCAGGAAGCGACGGTCGTAGCCGATCACCACCTCGCGGCTCTCCAGTCCGTCCGGGGCGCTGTTGGCCAGTTCCCGGGCGGCGGCGGCGGCCACGGGCAGCAGCCGCTCCACGGTGATGTCGACGCCGAGGATGCCGCGCCAGCCATCGGTGCCGAAGACGATCGGACCGGCCTCCAGGGGCAGGGGGGCAGAGGCCATGGGGGCAGGCAGGCTGGAACTATCCTGGTTCGTAGCAGGTCGGCGGTGGCTCTGGCCCCAGCGCAGTGCCGGCCTCAGGGCAGGCCACCGCTGCTGGCGGCAGTCGCCGCCTAGCCTGCGCCGATGGCTCCCGAGCTGCTCACCGACCGCCTGCTGCGCAGCTGGCTGCGCTGCAAACGTCGGGCCTGGCTCGATCGCCATGGCCCGCGCCAACGGCGGCAGTGGAGCGCCCATCGCGCCCTCGCCCTCGACGACCAGCTGCGTAGCTTCCAGCAGCTGCTGCCGGAGCGGCCCGGCCATGGCGAGGCCGCCTGCCGCGAGGGATCTGCCGGCGTGATGGGTCTGCGCCTCTATGGCCATGGCCCCGGCGGATTGGAGCTCCAGGCCCATCCGGCGCTGTTGCAGCGACTGCAGGGCCAGAGTCGCTGGGGGGAGTACGTCTATCGGCCGGTGCTGGCCCGTCAGGGCCGGCGGCTCACCCGTGAACATCGCTTGCAGCTCACGCTCTGGGGCCGCCTGCTGGCGGCGCACCAGCAGGCGCCGGTGCCCGAGGCGCTGGTGGTGGCCGGCGGGGATCGCCGCCTGGAGCGCGAAACCCTGCCGCTCGGCCCCGGCCTGCAGCACCAGCTGGATGAGAGCCTCGAGCGCCTGGCCCAGGACCTGCAGCGGTCTACGCCGCCGCCGCTGGTGAACGATCGCAAGAAGTGCACGCTCTGCAGCTGGCGCTCGCTCTGTGATGAAACGGCTGCGGCCGAAGGCCATCTCAGTGAGGTCAGCGGCGTCGGCGGCAAGCGGCGCGATCTGCTGCTGGAGCTGGGAGTGCGCAGCCTGGCCGAACTGGCGGCGACGGATCCCCAGCGGCTGGCCGACGAGCTGGCGGTGCATGGCGAGCAGCATCGTGAGGTGGCGGCCCAGCTGGTGGCCCAGGCCCTGGTGCAGGCCGGCGGCGAACCGCGCCGGCGCGGCGCCGCTGGCACCCCGGCCCAGCCCGGCGAGCCGTGGGGCGCGGCCCTGCCGGAACTGGCGACAGCGCCGGGGGTGTTGCTCTATGACATCGAGTCTGATCCCGATGCCCGCGACGATTTTCTGCACGGCATCCTGCGGCTCGAGCGCGATGCCGACGGCCGTTGGCCTGAGGCCCTGTTGCCCCTGAGCGGTCCGGGCGCTGGCCACTACCAGCCGCTGCTGGCGCTCTATGAGCACGGCGAAGCTCGGCTCTGGCAGCGCCTGTCCCGCTTGCTGGCCCGCTATCCCGATTGGCCGCTGCTCCATTACGGCGAGACCGAAGCGGTGGGGTTGCTGCGGCTGGCGGAGCGCCAGGGGGTGGGCGAGGCGGAGCGTGCCCGTCTGCGGGCGCGGTTGATCGACGTGCACCAGCGGCTGCGGCGCCACTGGTTGCTGCCGGTGAACAGCTACGGCCTCAAGGCGGTGGCCGGCTGGCGCGGCTTCCACTGGAGCCAGAGCGGCGTCGATGGCGCCCGCTGCCTGCTGTGGTGGCGCCAGTGGCGTCTGGGCGGTCGGCTGCCCCGGCGCGGCCGCCACCAGCTGGGCCGCATCTTTCTCTACAACCGGGATGACTGCCGCGCCACCTGGATGGTGGCCCGCTGGCTGCTGGAGCAGGAAGGGGCCTGATCCGCCGCCTGCCTCAGCTGCCGCCACCGGCCCCGATGGGAGGCGGCAGGAACCAGGGGGGCGTGGAGATCCGCAGTTCGATCGTTTCGGCCCCTTCGCCGGCGAGCAGCTGTGGTGCCTCCAGGGCCAGACGCCGCACCAGGGCCAGGCCGATCCAGCCCTGGCCGTTCGCCAGTTCGAGGCTGGAGGTGATCGTGCCGGCCCGCGCGGCCTCGGCAGTCCGCAAGGTCGAGCCAGGGGCCAGAGGCGCCGTCGCCCCGGTGACCGGTGCCGGTGCGTACCAGCGCCGCAGTTGTTGTTTCACACCGTCGTAGGTGGCGAGTTTGGCCAGGGTCTCCTGGCCCACGTAGCAGCCCTTGCCCAGGCTCACCCGCGCCGCCAGGCCCAGTTCAAAGGGATTGGTGTCGGCGTTGATTTCGCCTGGGGCCGCTGGTCGCCCCTGACTGATCCGCCAGCGCTCGGCTGCCTCGGCCGCCAGGGGGCGCCGCTCGGCCAGCTCGGCCGGCAGGGGGGCGCCGGCGGGCAGCACCACGCCATCCCCCAGTCGCCAGCCAGCCCCGGTTTCGAGGGCCTGCCACTGCGCCGTTGGGCCGCCCTGTTCCGGCGGGGCGTCGAGCGGTTCGATCCAGAGGCCCTCGCTCAGGGCTCCGAGCCGCACGTTGTCGGCAGGGAACAGCACCCGATCGAGGGCCTGATGCACGGCGGTGGCATCGCCGGCGCTGATCACCAGCCAGGCGCCGCCGTCCTCCACCAGCACCTCCGCCAGGGCCCGCAGGCGGGCGGTGGGGCTGATGCAGCAGGTGCCCAGCCACTGGCCGGGTCGGGCCAGCTGCAGATCCTGGCTGGTCTGGCCGTGCAGAAAGCGCAGGCTGTCGGGGCCTTGGAGCTGCAGCAGGCCCACGGGCCGCTGCAGCCGGCTGGGGCTGAGTGGTTGCCAATCCCAGGGTGAAAGGAGGCCCGGGTTGTCGTTGCTGGAGAGGGGGGGCATGGGGTCAGCCTGCCGCGCCGTGGTCGGGGGCCTGGTCACGCCCCTGCTCGCTGCCGGCTGCGCCGGCTTTGGCGAGGGCGGCCACCTCCTCCAGCAGGAACAGGCTGCGCAGATCCAACCCGGCGGCGACCATCGCCTCGGCGCCGCCCTCCTGGCGATCGACGATCGCCACCACCCGCTCCACCACGTAGCCCGCCTCCTGCAACTGACGCACCGCCTTGAGGGCCGAGCCACCGGTGGTCACCACGTCTTCCAGCACGGTGATGCGGCTGCCCGGCGCCGGCAGCGGCCCTTCCAGCCAGGCACCGGTGCCGTGACCCTTGGCCTCCTTGCGCACGATCAGGGCATCGAGGCTGCGGCCTTCAAGGGCGGCCTGCATCGCCACCGCACTCACCAGCGGGTCGGCGCCGAGGGTGAGGCCCGCCACGGCGATCGCCCCATCCTCCACCTGCGCCAGCAGCAGCCGGCCGAGCAGGGCCAGGCCCGGGCCACTGAGGCTCACCGGTTTGCAGTTCACGTAGTGATGGCTGCTGCGGCCGGAGGCGAGGGTGAAGCTGCCGTGGCGATAGGCCCGTTCGGCCAGTAGGCCCAGCAGGTTGGTCCTGGCGCTGGCGGAGTCAAGGTCTGCAGCCAGGATGAAGCCACTGGCAGCGGGGCGGGCGGAGTTGGTGGGCGGGATGGCCATCGGCGGAGGGATTGGCTGGTTGGCGATCTAGACGCTCGCTAGTTTGTCCCTATCGAGAGGTGGCCCTGAGCGGCCGGAGCACCCATGGCATGGATCACCCACCCTGGCGCTGCCAACCCACGCCGAACGCTCCGCCGCTGGAGTAGGGCTAACCCGTTGATCAGAACGGTGGAACAGGCTGGTGCCGGCACTGCCGGGGAGGGCGCCCACACAACCTTCCCGGCCCTGGTTTGCTGGGTCACGGCGGTCGGTTCGGCGCTGCTGGCGGCGCTGCCCGCGGCGGCGGGTCCGGTGCTCTGCACCACCAGCCTGGAGGCCCCGATCGTCGGCAGCCGCGAGGCCTCCGGGGCCAGCAGCGTTTCCCAGTCGCCAGTGGAGGTGACCCGCTGCGGCATCGTTCAGACCCCACCGCAGCTGCTTGAGCGCCGGGCCTTCGGCTGGACCTCCCCCTTCGCCCGTGGTGTGGACATGACCCACCAGCTGACCGATCTGTTTGGCATTGCCATGGGCGGTGGGGATGGCACCAAAGTGATGGGTTTCGGTTTTGGCGATCAGACCCTCGTCTGGGATGGATCGGCGATCGAGAACACGGCCAGGGTGTTGCTGGAGGATCAGTCCAATCCGATGCCCCTGCGCACGGCCGATCTGATCGGTGTCTATAACTCCAGTCTGGGTGGAGCCGTGCTGCCCCAGAGTGCTGAACTCAGTCAGGACAGCGGTGCTGATCGCTCCGCTACCGTCCCTGGTTCGGTGCGGGGCCTGTGGTAGCGGCAGTCTCGCCAGCCAGCGCGGGGGTCTAGCAATCTGGTGAATGCAGCGAACTCATAATTCGCCTTAGCCGAGTTCGATCCTCGGGACCCCCATTCCCTTCTCATCAGCAGGAGATCACCCCGGATCGCTGCTTGCTCAAGTCAGGCGGAATGCCATCAGGATTCCCCGTGACGCCAGCGAGCCGCATGGGGCTAATGGCTGTTAATCCAGCCTGCAATCCAGCGGCTGTTTGCTGGGCCGGGAAGGCTCTTTCCAGGACGTGCGGCCAGAGCTGATGGTTGTCCGAGGCTCGTCGCTGCTGCCAGGCGATGGCAGGAGTCAGCCGTTGGGCAGAGCATTGCCGCCTGCGGCGCGCTGCTCCAGCCTTCCCCGTCCGCAGGCGGCTGCAGCCACGGCCCTGGTGGGCGAACCTAAACTGATCTCAGGCCGCACAACCGCCCTGCATGCGCTTCCTGGCCCTGGCCATCCTGTTGGCCCTGATGGCCTTCTTCGCCGCCGCCGAGTTCGCCGTGATCCGGCTGCGGCCCAGTCGTGTGCAGCAGCTGCTCGACGCTGAGGAACTGGGGGCCCGTTCGGTGGCGCGGCTGCAACAGCGGCTGCGCCGGGTGCTGGTGGCCACCCAGCTCGGGGCGGTGCTGGCCCTGCTGGCGATTGGCTGGACCGGTCGCGGTCTGGCGGAGCATCTGGCCTCTCCCTGGACGGCGCTCCTCCCCCAGGGCTGGCTCGATGCCCTGGTGTTCCTGGTGCTGGTGCTGCTTGCCACCTTGATCGGTGGCCTGCTGCCCAAGGCCTGGGTGCTGCATCGGCCGGAGGCCTCGGCGCTGCAGCTGGCGCCCCTGCTGGAATCACTCACCGCCACCCTTGCCCCCCTGCTGCTGCTGATCGAGCGGCTCACGGGGGTGCTGTTGCGGCTGCTGGGCCTGCCGCGCAACTGGGATGAACTGGTGCCGGTGCTGTCGGCCGGCGAACTCGAAACCCTGATTGAGAGCGGCGGCGTCACTGGCCTGATGCCCGATGAACGCAGCATCCTCGAAGGGGTTTTCTCGCTGCGCGACACCCTGGTGCGCGAGGTGATGGTGCCTCGCTCCGGCATGGTCACCCTGCCGCTGGATGTGAGCTTCGGCGAACTGATGGATGCGGTGCATGCCAGCCAGCACGCCCGCTTCCCCGTGATCGGCAGCTCCCTCGACGACGTGCGCGGCATGCTCGATCTGCGCCGCCTGGCCGAGCCGATCGCCCGCGGTCTGCTCCATCCGGACACACCGCTGGCGCCGTTTGTATCGCCGGTGGCCCAGGTGCAGGAGAGCGCTTCGCTGGCCGAGCTGCTGCCCCTGATCCGCAGCGGCCAGCCGCTGCTGGTGGTGGTGGATGAGCACGGCGGCACCGAGGGTCTGGTCACCGTGGCCGATCTCACCGGCGAGATCGTCGGTGAGGACGACGATCCGCTCGAGGCGGCGGCGGATCTGCACCCCCTGCTGGAGGGCGGCTGGTCGGCCGCCGGTGATCTCGAGATCGTTGAACTCAATCGCCAGCTGGGCCTGCGGCTGCCGGAGGCCGAGGGCCATCACACCCTGGCCGGCTTCCTGCTCGAACGCCTCCAGCACATCCCGGCGCCAGGGGAGGGCCTGCGCTGGAAGGGCTACCGCTACGGGGTGCTCAGCATGGATGGACCCCGCATCGAGCGGGTGCGAATCGTGGCGAACGGTCCCGAAGGAGGGGATCCGGCCTCGAACGGGGAGGCCGATCGTCGATAATCCAAGCATCTGTGTCCCCTCAGCCATGAACCCTGTGCGTGTGGGGGTCATCGGCATCGGCAACATGGGCTGGCACCACGCTCGAGTGCTGAGCCTGCTGCGCGATGCCGAACTGGTGGGGGTGGCCGATCCCGACGAAACGCGCGGTCGGCTGGCGGTTGAGCAGTTCAACTGCCGCTGGTTCCCGGACTACACCGCCCTGCTCAGCGAGGTGGAGGCGGTCTGCATCGCCGTGCCCACCCTGCTGCATCATCGGGTTGGGATGGCCTGCCTGCAGGCCGGCCTGCATGTGCTGATCGAGAAGCCGATCGCCGCTAACCAGGAGGAGGCCGCCGAGCTGATCCAGGCGGCGGAGCGGGCCAGCAAGCTGCTGCAGGTGGGCCACATCGAGCGCTTCAACCCGGCCTTCCGCGAGCTGCTCAAGGTGGTGGCCGGTGAGGAGATCGTGGTGCTGGAAGCCCGCCGCCATAGCCCCAACCCGGATCGGGCCAACGACGTGTCGGTGGTGCTCGATCTGATGATTCACGACATTGATCTGGTGCTGGAACTGGCCGCCTCGCCGGTGGTGCGCCTGGCCGCCGCCGGTGGCCGCAGCTCCGACGGGCCGATTGATTATGTCAATGCCACCCTCGGCTTTGCCAATGGGGTGGTGGCGAGCCTCACCGCCAGCAAGATGGCCCATCGCAAGGTGCGGCGGCTTTACACCCATTGCCGCAACAGCTTGATGGAAACCGATTTCCTCAAGCACAACCTGCGTATTCATCGGCGCTCCACCGGTTCGGTGAGCGCCGATCATGGCGAGCTGGTGTATCGCAACGACGGCTTCATCGAGGAGGTGAGCACCACCTCCATCGAGCCTCTTTATGCTGAGCTGGAGCACTTCTTGCAGTGTGTGCGTGGCGTGGAAACCCCCGCTGTCGATGGTCTGCAGGCTTCCAGGGCTCTGCAGCTCGCCGATCTGATTGAGCAGTGCGTCGAGCAACCCAACCTCTGCATGGCGCTCGACGTGCCGATCTGACTCAGGCTTGCCTGACTAAGGCTTGCCTTGCTAAGGCTTGCCTGACTCAGGTGGGTCTGACAGCCGCACTTTCGGTGAGCTGCTGCAGGGCCAGCAGTTGCCAGCGGCGGCACTGGGCCGGTGAGGCTCGGTAGAACTGATTCCAGGCATCACCTTTGTGCAGGTCGTAGTCGGCGACACTCACCTGCGGATGGCCGAGTTGCCAGCCCACCCGCACGGCGTGGCCGATCACCACATCGAGGGCCAGGTCGTCGTCGAACTGCACCTGGGGATTGGCGGCCACGAAGGCGATCAGGGTGAGCAGGGTTTCGGTGCAGAGCTGGCGGTATTCGGCCGCTTCGATCTTGCCCAGGAGTTGTTCCACCAGGGAGGCAAAGTTGCGCTCGCCCGGTGTCTTCTCACTCAGGAGCGGGCCGCTGGCCAGGCGGTTGCGGCGCTCCAGCTTGTCGCCGATCACGATGCCGCGGCAATGGTGCAACAGATCCCAGATGCCGGCATGGAAGTTGCGCGGCACCCGCTGCAGGGCCCCGAGCCGCAGGCGATGCTGCAGCCAGCAGCCCCCTTTGGGCAGATCTTCGAGCGGATCGGGCGCCTCCCAACGCACGCGACCGCGCAGGTGCAGCTGCTCCTTGCGCTGCAGGGCGGCCCGGGCATGCTCCACGTCGGCGAGTACGGCCCGCAGGCGCCGGCGGATCGTGTGGGGCGGCTGGCTGCAGAGGGCTTCGAAGGCGTCGCTGGGGCTGAGATCGGCCTCGGCGGCCAGTTCACCGGTGAGCAGCAGCAGCAATTGGCCGAGCTGCAGGGTGAGGCTGCCGCTGAGCAGGTCTGGCTCCAGGCGTACCAGTCCATCGAGCGCCAGCAGCAGCTCCTGCTGCAGCATCCATTCGCGGCCGTCTTCGCCACCGAAGCGGCGGATCATGGCGGCGATGGTGCGGCTGCCTTTGGGTTCGCTGATCAGCGAGTCGTTGGTGTAGTTGCGACCCACCACCACCTGCTTCTGGCGCACCAGCAGATCGATCAGGGCATCCTCCAGTTGGGGATGCACCAGCCCGATGGCACCGGCGGCGCGGCGCACCACACTCCAATCGGCTGCGGCCAGGCCGCGGCGGTACACCTCCTCGAGCAGCAGCATCAGGGTCACCCCCGGCGCTGCGCTCGGCCCCTGCAGCCGGGCGGTGGGGCCGAGCCGGCGGCCCAGTAGTTCGAGCACCTCGGCCTGCTCCGGCAGGGAGGAGCTGTGCCAGAGCCGCTCGGTCAGATCAGCCACGGTGGTGTCTTCGAGCTCCTGCTCCTCGCGGGCGGTGAGCTGGTGCTGGCTGGTGCTGGCGGGCAGCAGGGTTGCGCCTGTGGGTCCGAGCTGGCAGGCGGCAATTGCTTGTCTGGGCAGCTCCACCAGGTTGGCCTGCTCCACCAGTTCCGCCAGCGGGGCCAGCCGGATCGGCACACCTTTGAGTTCGCCGCTCTGCAGTTGCTGACCCAGGTCAAGAAAGGCCTGGGGATCCTGCTGGAAGGGGGCGGCGGCGATCGGAATCAACAGCAAGGGCGAGCCGGGGCCCCGCCAATTGCGTTGCAGCAGGCGCAGCTCGCCGGCCACGGCATCAACGAGCAGCTGGGGATCGTCGGCCAGGTAATAGGTGTCGTCTTCGAGCACCGCCGGCAGGTAGGCGATCAGCTCGTCGTTGTGGCGGTAGAGGCGAGCGGTGGCCATGGTTTCCATCCGCACCCGCGGATGGCCGCTGAGCCCCAGCCTGGCGTTGGCTCCCACCGTGGCCATGCGCTGGCTCAGTTCCCGTGAGCTGGCCACCCGCGGGCTGCCGTGGCGTTCACTGATCGGCAGGCCGGCCTGCTGCAGCGCCGCGGCGATGCTCCCATCGGCCGGCGCCAGGGCCACCAGCACCTGCTCGGCCCCGAGGGGGGCGTTGTGGCGCCGCTGGCAGGGATCGAGATCCGCCGGGGTGATGAGGCCGGCCAGCAGCAGATCAGCCAGCCAGGTGAGGCTCTGGGTCCAGAGCAGGGGCACGTTGTCATTGGCCAGGCGCGGCTGGCTGCCGGGCTGGCGCCGTTCGGCGGCGATGTGCTCGGCCGGCACCAGATAGAGCTCCGGCAGCAGGGCGGTGCCGTCCACCTCAACGCTCAGCTGCGCCAGCTGCTGGCGCCAGCGCCGGGCCTCCTCCCAGCGTTCCTCGCAGCAGGCGGTGATCAGCTCGTAGGCCAGGAACAGGGGCCATTCGCATTCGATGTGCTCGAACTGGGCCAGCTCCTCGCGCTCGTAGTGCAGGCGGGTGCTGTCTTCCACCAGGGTCTGGTGGCCGTCGCGGCGGAAGCGCTTGTAGCCGTAGCTGCCGCC
>CAIZOZ010000309.1 GCA_903934745.1 uncultured cyanobacterium | reverse complement strand
CGCTTCTGGGCCGCCACCACCCGCTCCTGCAGGGCGTCCTGGCTGGCCTGCACCGCGGTGTTGAAGCCATCGGGATTGTCGTCAAAGGCGGTGCGCTGATCCACCACCTGCACCCGCAGTTCCGGATCGCGCACGGTGCGCACCTCCACGCTCATGCCGAAACGATCGAGCAGCTGCGGCCGTAGTTCGCCTTCTTCCGGGTTGCCGGAGCCGATCAGCACGAAGCGGGCCGGGTGGCGCACCGAGATGCCTTCGCGCTCCACCGTGTTCCAGCCCGAGGCGGCCGAATCCAGCAGCACATCCACCAGGTGGTCGTCGAGCAGGTTCACCTCATCGACGTACAGCAGGCCGCGGTTGGCCTTGGCCAGCAGGCCCGGCTCAAACGCCCGCACCCCCTCGCTCAGGGCCTTTTCGATGTCGATGGTGCCGCAAAGACGATCTTCGGTGGCCCCCAGCGGCAGATCCACCATCGGCACCTGGCGCGGCTCGATCGCCAGGCTCTCGCCCCGATCGGCGCGTTCACGCACCTCGCTGCTCTGCAGATCGGGATCGTCCGGCGAGCTGTTGTAGGGGTCGCCCGCCACCACGTCGATCTCGGGCAGCAGATCGGCCAGGGCCCGGATCGTCGTGCTCTTGCCGGTGCCCCGGTCGCCCATGATCATCACGCCGCCGATGCGCGGATCGATCACATTCAGCAGCAGGGCCAGCTTCATCTCCTCTTGGCCGACGATGGCGGTGAAGGGGAAGACCCGGCGCTTTCTCGACGGACTCACGGGGCGGTGGACGGTGTGGATGGCGATTGTTTCACAGGCTCTGGGGCCGGGGAGATCGGCAGCAGCGACAGCACCTGGGGTGGGGTGGCATCGGCCGGATAGATCAGGCGCACCTGCAGCTGCCGTTGCTGGCCCGGCGCCAGGGTGACTGTGCCCAGCGCCGGCCCCATCTGGCCGGCCCGCAGCACCAGATGGAAGCCCTGGCGGCCGGCCGGCTTGCCAGCGACGCCATCGAGGCCGCTCACCTCCACCGTGCCGCGGAACAGCACCGCCTTGCCCGGCACGCTGTTGAAGCGCAACCCGCCCAGGGCCTGGTCGCTTTTCAGCGGTGATTCCAGGGCCAGTTGCAGGCTCAGCGGCGCGCTGGTGTCGTTGCGCAGCGGCAGGGTGAGGTCGTACTCGACGCCATAGCTGCCGTGGGCGGCCCAGGCGGTGCCCGGGTAGAAGGCGCTCAGCGGCGGGGTCTGCACCTGGCCGGTGCCGAACGTGCCCCGCTCCAGGGCGGCGATCGGCCAGGAGATCGGTGCCCGGCTCATCGCCAGGCTGCTCTGGCCGGGATCGGTGTGGCGCCCGCGCCAGGCACTGCCCTGCTCGACGCCGCTCACCCGTGAATAGATCATGGGGCCGGGGCTGCCTTGGGGGCTGGGGGCATGCTCCTTCGGGCTGAGCCCGCCCTGCAGCAGCTGGGCCCAGACCGGTGCCGCCGGCGCCTGCTTGGTGTCCCCAAAGGCGGCCAGGGTGGCGAGATCCACCGGGCCATCGGCTTCGAGCCGCAGTTGCAGATTGCGGCCGTTGAGCAGGGGATCCAGGCCCCGCACCGGGATCGGCAGCACCAGCAGGGTGCTGAGCTGGCCGGGCGGCAGGATCCATTCCGCTGGCAGCTGTGGGCTGCGTTCACGCCGCAGCAGTTCGGTGGCCACCCGGCTGCCGGGCCCGGACCACACCGGCGTGAGGCCCTGGGGCATCAGCACCGGCAAAGGCAGAAAAGGGGCCGCCGGATCCTGGCCATCCACCGATTGCGACAGGGCCGTGGAGCCGGCCCGCAGCCGCAGCCGCACCGGCTGTTCGCCGCGGGGAGCGGCCACCACCGCCAGCCACAGGGTGGAGTCGAGGCTTTCCGGTTTGCCGGCGTACACGTGGTGGCTGAACAGCTCAAACGGGCCGTTCAGCGGGCTGTTCAGATGGGCGGCGGCCTCGGGCAGGGGCACACCATTCCAGCCGCGACGCGGGTCGAAACCCGAGAACAGGATGCCGGGGCCGACGATCAGCTCAGGATTGTTGTCGTTCACCATCGGCACCCGGTCGAGGCCACCGGCCAGCGGGACGACGCTCTGGCGGCGCAGCACGGTCTGGGCTGGCTGGGGCGTGGCGGCTGGATTGGTGCGGTTCAGGGGCGCTGGGCTGGCGGCTGCGGGCTGGGAGGCCGGCAGCGCCTTCGGCTCGGCTGCTGCCCCTAGGGCCAGCAGCAGCAGGGGGAGCAGCGGGCTCATCGGCGATTCACCAGGGCCTTGGCCACGGCGCCGGCCATCGCACGGATCAGCTCGGCGGAGCGGGGATCGTTGAACGGCCCCTTCACCATGAAGGCCGCCACGGCCCGCTTGCCATTCGGCAGTTGGATCAGGGCGGCATCGGCGTAGGCGATGCCGATGTCGCCGGTTTTGTTGTACACGGTGACGCCGAGTGGCTGCAGTTCGCTGTCAGGGTCGGGGGCATCCTTGCCCAGGCCCAGCAGCATGCCGAGGGGGATCAAGGTGTTGGTCTTCGAGTGGGACAGAATTTCGCGGAACAGATCGCGCGCCCTCGGGCTCAGCTTTTCGCCGGTGTCCACCAGGGCGATTGTCTTGGCCAGATCGCGGGAGCTGGTGGTGTTGGTGCCATCCAGGTCGGGGAGCCAGTTCTTCACCAGCGTCGAGGGCAGCCCCAGCAGCTGGAAGCGCCCATTGATCGCCGTTTTGCCGCCCAGCCGCTTGATCAGCAGGTTGGTGGCTGTGTTGTCGCTCACCCGGATCATCTCGGTGGCGGCTTCATAAAAGGGGAAGCGGCTGCCGGCCGGCTTCGCTCCCATCCAGCCGGCACCACCACCGATCAGCTCCTTGGTGAGGGGCAGGGATTCGTTCCAACGCAGCTTGCCGCTGTCGAAATCCTCCAGGGCGGCCAGCAGGATCGGCGTTTTGATCGCACTGGCGGCCGGCAGGGGGATGTCGGGCTGCAGCTGGGCATAGCGGCCGTCATCGAGCACCAGCAGGAAGCCACTGGCCGTCAGTCCTTTCTGGGCCGCCGCCAGGCGCTTCCAGGTCTGGCTCAGGTTGCTGAGCTCCCGCCGCGGCTCGAAGCGACCCGAGGAGAGGCCGCCGCTGGGTGCCACCCGCGGGGAGGGATCCACTTTCGGAACCCCCACCGATCCCTGGGCCAGCCGAGGCGCCAGCACCTTGAGGCTCGATCCGACGATCACCCCCAAGCCCACCCCCATCACCAGCAGGCGCAGCAGCAGCAGCAGGGGCTGGGCCCAGGGGTTGCTGCGGGAACGGGTTGGACGGCCGGAGCTCACGGGGCTGGGCAAAATCGAAAGTGAAGACCGACGCTAGTGGTCTTCGCCGCTTGCACAAGGGCGGCGGCTTGCCCAGCGCAACTGGCACACCATGCCGCGCAGCAGGGCCACCTCCTGGGGGCGGATCTGGGCCCGCTGCAGCAGCCCCCGCAACTTCGCCATGCGGGCATGGGCGGTGTGGGGATAGAGATACCCCACCTCCAGCAACAGGGCTTCGGCATCCGAGAGGGCCGCTTCCAGCAGGCCCCGGGGGCAGGGATCGTCGCCGCTGTCGGCGGCCTGGCCGGCGGCCGCCACGGGCGTGGCTGGTTCCAGCCGCCCCGGCGCGGCGTCCCGCAGGCCCTGCAGTTCGTGCAGCACCACCGCCACGGCATGGGACAGGTTCAAGGAGGTGTAGGCCGGCCCGGTGGCGATCTGCAGGATGCGGCCGGCCTGGAGCAGCTCGTCGTTGCTCAGGCCCCGATCCTCGCGGCCGAAGACCAGCGCCACTGGCTGGGGCGTGGCCTCGCCGCCGGCGGCAGGCAGCAGCCAGCGCAGGGCTTCGGCCGGCGGGCTCGGCACCAGGGGCTCGCCTTCGCCGCGGCCGCTGGTGGCCACCACCCGGCAGCAGTCGGCGATCGCCGCCGCCAGGCTCGGGTAGGTGGTGGCCCGCTCCAGCAATCCCACCCCGTGCACGGCCATGCGGCGGGCCTCCTCGCCGAGGGGATCGCAGCGGGGCGCCACCAGCCGTAGGCCGGCGATGCCGAAGTTGGCGCAGAGCCGCGCCACGCTGCCCACATTGAGCGGCCCGGCGGGCTCCACCAGCACCAGCTGGATGGTCATGGCCGGCTGCCGCTGGCGGGGCGGTTCAAGGGCATCGGTTCAGGAGGGCAGACTGTTCAGGAGGGAAGACTGTGCAGGAAGGCCAGCAGATCGGCCATCGCCTGGGGTTCGGGCTGGAAGCGGGGCATCGGTGGCGTGCGGCCGCTCACCACCTGCTGGATCAGCTGGCGGTCGTTTTTGCGGCGCTCCACCCCGTGCAGATCGGGGCCCACCAGCCCCTGGGCCGCCAGTCCATGACAGCCGGCGCAGTTGAGCCGGAACAGCCGGCCGCCGTTCTGTTCCGAGCCCACCAGCTGCAGGGTGGATCGGGTGTACGGATCGCTGCGGGCGCCGCCCAGCAGCAGCAGCGCCAGCACCAGGCTGGCACCGATCGCCAGCAGGATCAGCGCCTGGATCAGCCGACTCGGCGCCGGAGCGCTGGCGGCCCCATCCATGGCCCCATCCATGGCCTCGATCGCCGCGTCGATCGGCGCGGCGGCGGTGGCGGCAGCTGTGGCGGCAGCAGTTGCGGCAGCAGTGGCGGCTGGCAGGGAGGGAACGGGCTCTGCAGGTGCTGGCATCGGGGCGTTGGTGGAACCGGCCGTCACAGATGGTGGCGAACGGTCACGGTCGTGGCTCCCATCATGGAAGAATGAGCCGACATCCACGCTCCCTGCGGTCCCGATGATCGAACCCCTGCTCTGCGGCATCGTGCTCGGTTTGATCCCCGTCACCCTGGTGGGGCTGTTCGTGGCCGCCTGGAACCAATACCGCCGTGGCAGCGCCCTGGGCGGCTGAGCCCCGGCTGATTGCGCCCACGGTTGACCAGGCCCCAGGCTGATGGCGCCCCAGGCTGACCAGGCCTCACGTTGATCGCGCCAACGCTTGACTTGCGCCCACGGTTGATCGCTCCGCCAGCTGAAACCGCCCACGTCAGCACTGGCCACGCTGCAACGCTGGTCATTCGTTTTGATGTCGGCTTTTGCTGCGAGTTTCGGCCTGCACTGCTGGGATCGATGGGCACCAGCGGGTGAGCTGCAGCCTCCAGGCAACAGCTTCCAGGGAACAGCCTCAAGGCCGCAGCGCCTAAGCAGCAGCCGCTAAGCAGCAGCTTCCAGAAGCACCACGGTGCTGTTGCCATAACGACGGCTGTCCCGCAGTTGCCAGCCACTGGGTGGGGCCGGCACCCGAGCGCTGGGGCATTCCCACACCAGGGTGCCACCGGCGCTGAGCCAGTGGCCCTCAGCCACGGCGGCGGCG
>CAIZOZ010000308.1 GCA_903934745.1 uncultured cyanobacterium | reverse complement strand
TCATCGATGATCACCAGATCGAACTGTTCGATCGCCTCCCTCGGAATCAACGACGCCACCGTTGAGGGCGACATCATCCAGCAAGGCTTGAGACCCCGCAAGGCCTGGCCTGCGTCCTGAAACAGGTGACGCAGGGGCCGGTGGCGTTTCTGTTTGACCGCTTCGTTGGCAATGAGTGACATCTCTGTGAATCCACCCTTCAGGCCTCGATTCACGCCAATAGGCAATTCCTCCGGCATGCGGTGAATGCGGGCAATCACCTCGGCTCGGTCCAACTCTCGAATTTGATCTTCAACGCGGTGGAACCGCTCTCGGCGGGCTACCTGGTCTGCGCCGCGGAGCCCCTGGATCGCTGGAACCTCCTCTGAGATCAGGCTGAGCTGGCTGCGCACCAGATTCCAGCGATAGAGCGGCTCCCACAACTCAGCAGCCAGACCACTGACCATCAGCTGGTCTGCAAGCTGCTGTTCAGATACTGATGGCAGACTCTCCCTGAGTTGGTGGATGCGCACCCAATCAGGGAATGAGTCGCGCATGGAGCACACCTGTTGTAGCCAGCAGCTCAGCTGCAGATGGGGAATGGCTTCGACCGTGGTGGCTGGGGTGGCGGGATGGCACTCGGGGTTGAACCCAGCTGAAGCCAAGAAGCTCTCCGCCGCAGCTATTTCTGTGGCAAGCAAGCTGGCCATCTCCTCGCCATCTCTGCGTTGCTGAGCGATGAAGGCTGCTGAGCCGGGGGACAGGCATGGCTTCTCGATCGTCAGTGGCAGCAGCTGCTCCCTGAGATGGGTGATCCAGTCCAAGGTGCTGCAAAGGGTCACGGGGGTGACTTCGTTCAATGCTGATCCGGCTTGTTGCCGAAACTCGGCCAAGGTCCTGATGACCTCCTCCTGCCGTCGCCGATAGAGCTCCATCTCAATCGGGGCAGTCTGTAGCTGGACTGTGCTCAGATCACGCAGAAGACCAAAGGCCGAGAACTGAGCCAGCAAGCTTTGGAAGTTCTCAATGCCTTGGCTCAATTCAGTCAGAAGGGATTGGAGTGGAATTTGATCATGGTCTGCGGGCAGCAGATCTTGCTGGACCAGCAGCTGCTCCAACGAAGGCAGGAGCTGGCCGCTGAGCAAGGCGTGCTGCTGATCCAGCTGTGATTTGCTCAAGCTGTCCAGGCCCTTGATCTGGGCTTGTAAGCGCCCGGCCTGGATCAGTTCTTCGCATTTGTCTGCTGCATGGAGAACCACCTGAGCTCTTGCCGTCTCGCTGCAGAGCGCTCCCAGGCTGGATTCAAATTCTTCCATGGGAAACTGACTCTCGCGCTGGCGATGCTCCAGGACCTCCTCAAGCCACTCGGCCATGGGATCCCCCTGCGCGACCCCGGCATCCCTCGCCCACTGGGCATAGGGATTGGCCTTGATCAGTCGTTGCACGTTGTCCCGGCTGTCCTTCAGTTCTCGGCACAAGTCTTCAATCGTCCAGCTCGCCACCGACAACCCGGACCACAAGGGTTGCGAGACCAGGGCCCTGAGATCGGAGGCCAGCCCCCCCTGAAAGAGCTCGATCTGTTCGGTGAGCTGGTCTGCGGTCAGCACCTTGGCCTGCTCCAGAAAGCCTGCGGTGGTGGGGTTGCCGTCCATGAAATTCTGCAACCCATTCAGCTCGAGCACGACGCTCGCGGCCTCGCCCAGGCTCAGGCCACAGCCACACCAACTCCGCACCAGGGCCTTGGGGAATCGTTCCTCCAGCTCCAGCACCTCAGCGACCCGGCGAAGCGAATCCGGCTGGCGGGTTGGGTCGGCTGATCCCAGATCCTTCGCCAGCTTGCTTGCCCTGCCGTAGGAGCGGCTGACCAACTTACGCAGAGCAGACATTGTTTCCAACGTTGTTGCAGCGGCCCGTAGATCATCGGCACAGAAATCGATCAGCACCTTCAATCCTTCCCGCTCAAGTGCCTGCTTTTTCTGAGCCAGCACGGCCTCCTGTTCGACGGCCCCATTGATCAGATTAAGAGGAGTCCCCCAGAGCTCTGAGCCACGCAATCTGAAGGCATCTGGACTCAAGGCCTGCAGCTGCGTCAGCAGGCTGGGGAGGGCTTGCAGCTGCTCAATCCTCAGCCCACGGAATTCCATCGGCAGAGAAGGAGAGTCCAGAGCGGTCTCCACTCGCCCGAGCAGGCTCTCAGCGGTGATGACATGAGTTTCCCACTCCTGGGCGGCATCGGACAGGCCCAGAAGTGATTCCATGCCGCGCTTGCAGCACTGGCGTACATGCGCTGGAGCGGCCTGGAGCTCAGCTTCTGCCAAGGGCTGGGGGGCCTGGCTGCGATCTAGCCCCAGGCGCTCGCGGGCCACGCGTGCGTCGCGGGGCATGAACACCGTGGCGTCGGCGCCATTGGGCACCACCGTGATTGCCCGGCGGGGTCGGGCGATGGCGTCTGCGGCCTGGCCGATGGCGTGGCTCACCGTCACCACGGCGTCAAGATTCTCGATGGCCTCGGCCACCCGCATACGTGATGCCGCACCCATGGCGGGGATGTCGAGCACGTCGGCGCGATGGGCGGTGCCCACGGCGGGCACGCCGAGCCCGTGCCCCACACGAGCGGCTGCCCAGCCATCGGGCACGACCATATGCGCGTGGATCACGTCGATCGGCCACTCGCGGTGGATGCCCTGCACGGTTCTCCGCACGCCCAACAGGAAGGCGTCGGCGTTGCGGTGGCCCAGACGCGCGCCCGGAAGCGTGAGCTTGCGCGGGTAGTACACCTGCACGCCGTCAATCTCCGCCCGCGGCTTCACGTCGCGGTACGACGCCCACCGGCTGAGGCCCGGTGGCACCCACCCCTTGGGAGACACCACGCGCACGTCGTGGCCGCGGTCGCACAGGGCCTTCACCTGTTCGTGCACGAAGATTCCGCCGGTCGGATTGACCGGGCTCGGATACATGTGGCTGAGCATGAGAATGCGCAGGGCGCCGGAATCGCTCAGGGGATTCTCCCGTCGGGGCCGGCTCGTCGGGCGAGCACGATGGTGGCGAGACACAGACCGAAGGTGATCCACATGGGCGCGAAGGCGATGACCGTGGAACACGCGAGGCTGCCGGTGATGAACCCCAGCAGGGCAAGAAGCCCGGCAAGCCCCATGTACCGCATGAGCGGGTCACCGCTGCCGCGGGCGGCACGGAAGCAGCCCACGAGCATAAATATGTAGAGCGCGGCGTAGAGGACCAGGCCCACAACGCCGGTGTCCACGAGCACTTCGAGGGTCCAGTTGTGCAGGTTGGCAACGCCTTCGTAGCCATTCTCAGATCGCACGGTGTTCTCGGCATTGCCGGCGCCCACGCCCACTCCACCGGTGCTCGCCGCGATGTCGATGCCCTTGGTGAGCAGTGTGCTGCGCACCGCACCCGAGCCCTGGCCCGAACTCACCTGGGCCTGCAGGGTGCTGA
>CAIZOZ010000307.1 GCA_903934745.1 uncultured cyanobacterium | reverse complement strand
GCGCCTGCGGCTATCGCAGCGCCGCAGACAAATACGCCTCACTGGCCAAAGTGCGCTACTCGGCCACAGACCTGATCGAGCATCGCTGAATCATCGCGAATGGTCCGCGCCGATCCCAAGATCGGCGCAGACTCAACCCCATCATCGACATCCAGATTCGCGCCCGCAGACCCTAGGTGCATGGCACTGGATGGTCTGGCGTCGTGATCAAGCGATCGATGCCATAGCCAGACATCACACCTCTGATAATCTTGAGCTTGTAACCCTCTCCAAAGCTATTTTTGGCCTCAATCCTGGAACGAAGACTGGACGGCGTCCATGTCCCTGGAGGCAGATCTTCAGCGTAGGCGTATTTTTTACAAGTCAGATCATAAATCCCCTCGCTTTCCTTGGCTGAGATTGTAATTGGCGAAGGCCTGTGACCAGTCGCCGTCAGCGCAGCATCGCCCAGGATGCCGTGCACCGACGGAGAGGAGCTGACACCAGCGAACATCATGGAGACCGCAGCGACAGTCACCCATGGACGGCTCGGCCTGATCCAATCCAGCAGGCCACTGGGCATGGCCGCAGCCAGCAGAAATGATAGGCCAAGCACCAGCAGCAAGGTGGGTGCAATCTCATGGCGCTGCTGATAGACCGATTGGGCCCCGAACGACGTAGCCAGACAAAAGCGGATCGCCACCGATTCCAGCAGGGCTGACACGCCGCAACAAAACAAGGCCTGCCGCTGCAGCCGTGAGCCAGGCGGGACAGCCGCCGCGAGCCTCACCTGGGCGAGCAACAGGACCGATAGAAGTGCCACAAAGGGCACAGTGAACAGAAAATGACTAGAAATCAAGTGCCAGGCATGAGCGACAGGCCATCGAAAGGCCCAACGGAGTGCATCCACAAATGACAGGCCGCCAGCCGCTTCCAGCTGATGGCGCTGCTGTGAAGCAGGCAGCAGCACGACAGACAAAACAACCGCTGATAGCAGCACTGAACCGAAAAGCGAAAAGAGATCTCGACGCCCTGAAACTCGCTGAGATTTCTGATCAAACAAACAAACCAGAAGCAGCACCGTACCTGGGATCACCACAGAGCCGGAGACTCCAACCTCCCAGAAAAGTCCACCAAAGAAGCACTGCAGCACGGCAACCCGAAAGAATAAACTCTCTCTAGTGGCCACCCAAAGATAAAGACAGCACAGACCACTGATCCAGGCCGCAAGCGTCGGTAGATAGGCAGCTGCACCAGCACCCCAGAACAGCACCTCATCCGTCTGATGCCGATTCGTCAAGGCAGCTGCCATGAACATGCAGGCCAGCGAAAGCGAAAGGGACCCGTAGCCAACATGGCGGAATCGCCTCAGCAGGGCTGGCCAAAACAACAACGACAGAGACTGGACATAGCTTGCGATCAACAACGGGATGATCAGGCTCTCTGGAGCCAGTCCGAGTCTGCGGGCCAGATACAAAGAACCAAAGATGGTTGGCTCCGAGCCTGGCCTTGGGCTCCAGGTCACCAGTCGTTGAAAGATCGAACTGATC
>CAIZOZ010000306.1 GCA_903934745.1 uncultured cyanobacterium | reverse complement strand
TTCAAATAGAAAATAAAGACAAGTATATCGTTGCTATGTCCAAAACGACATCTCCTTATACGATTCAAAAGAACTCAAACGGCAAGGGCTTTCACCTCGTAGCATCTAGCTATAGAAACGATTATTGGCAGAACCTCAGCCAGAAGAACCAGTATAAAGCTTTCAATCCTGCCTACAATTCAGAAAAGTCTTTCCACACCACAGAGAGAACTGCCTACTTGGCCGGCCAAGGAGCCTATATTGATCTACTCGGAGCAGGAGCCACCAAGAAAACGGCGCGACTGGGCGCAACAGCTGTTTATTTTGCGGCCCTACTGGAAGAGGACAAGAGGCAACTAAAATACGCTAATTCCGCTGACAAGTTAGCATATGCCCCCTTCATCTTTCATCGCCAACTCCGTGTTGCCAAGGAAGTTGTACATCTAAATCGCCATCATTTTGCCTGGAAGCTGCGGCTAGCCATCAAGCTAAAGATCGGGCAGTTTATCTACAATAAAATGACCAAGGAAGATAATTATATGAAAAATAATAAATTTACTGGATTTCATCCATTCCACCGCATCGCTCGCAAGACTGTTTCATGGACGAAAACCATTTGGCATTACACTCTCGGACCTATCTACAAGCATGAGTTCAAGTGGTTTAATCATACGCTGAGCTTCATCAGTCCAAAAGCTGGATCGTGGATGGCCGGTGCCGAGCGTAAAACGGCCAATTCTGTTTTATTCATTGGCTGGCATGCGATCAAAGGACTCTGGCACCTTCCCAAGCATCTGTGTGACCATACTGTTCATTTTGGCAAGCAACTCCTATTTGCTCTGACCCATCCCTGGGAGTATCGAAAAATCTGGAGTGGACTCAAAAAGGATTTTAAAGGTATCTATCATCTTCTTAGGTTTGTCTATCGCGACATGGTATGGGCGATGTCAGTGTATGCTCGAACAATTTATCAAGTTTGTCGCGCTATCGGTGGCGATAGCACTAACTGGAAATCTGTGTTTCTTGGTGCCTATCACAAGAAGCTTTACAAGAAAGTTCGCATGATTGGTGAGGCCTGGAAGTTTGCCGGCCTGGCGGCCTTGGTGGGTAAGACAGCTGCGACCAGAACGGCCATCCAGATTGAGGTGTTGCGCATGCATCTGAGACGCGATCTACATCGCACCGGATTTCTTACTTCACCTATTCAGCATTTTATCAGCAACTATTCGAAATTCCTTACAAAACAGTACGACAGCGTCAAGCCCGCTCAATTGGATAACTTGAGCAGCAAAATAGAGATAGCGCACCAAGACATCAAGAGCCACTGGAAGAAGCTGATCTTAGATTACAGAAAATATAAGACAAATATTAACTATAAGGCCAGTGTAAATTATCGGATCAATGCTTTTACGTCCCAGCTGAAGCCGCAAGTTCACACCTATCTCCATTCAGGTATCCATGCCATTCTGGATAAGGTTTCCAAGCTCTCCCACAAGAGTAAGAAAATCAAAAAATGGACTCTTAGCCAGTACGATCTCGACCTGAGTCAATACTTAGAGCTGCGCAAAGCTTACAAGGGACTGGGAGTGCTCGGCAAGAAGGAAGTGGCCGTGAGCTTTTTGGCACTCAAGGATGCGACCAAGGCTTCCAAGCAAGGCACGATCAAACTTGGCATGCAGAATTTGAACAATAATGCCAAGCTTGTGCTTTCACGTCTAGGAGCTTTCAAGAAGGACTACTCGACGGCCGTTACTACAGATTGGAACAATGTGGGCGAATGGATGGGTGTCAAGCTGATGAATGCCCTGCTGTTCTCCATCAACAGCAAGAGCGGTCAAAGCGAAGTCAAAAGTTTAATTAAGAGCAATAAGCTTGGCAAACATGCATTTACTGACATCATCGGCGGCTTCGAAGTTAATCATTACTACCAGGAGATCAAAAAAGATTCGGGACTGGTGACTATTTCCCGGAATATTCGCTCAAACCTGGAAAGCAAGTTCAAAGAAGTCGATACGATTGTCTCCCAACCCTTGGTCAACAAGGTACTAAAGCATTGGCTAAAGGACAATCAGAAGAGCTTGATCACCAAGGACTACCTCAAAGTCAAGACCTACCATCAAACCCTGAAGAAGCAGATCCATAAATATGAGCGTATTGAGAAGATTGGCCATACCGAGGTGACCGAAGCCGACCTGTCGACGCTGAGCACCCTGCAAAAAAATAAGCTTCTCGGCCAATCCTTTGCCACCTTAGTTGGACATACAGGAAAATGGAAAAGCCTCACCCTTGCGCAGCAAGCAGAGTACCGCTCGCAATTCGACAGCTGGATTAGCTACAATCAAAATACTAACCATGCACTGAAGAGGATCAAAAACACTGCTAAGACCAAAGATGCCAACGAAGTAAAAGAATGGAATAGCGAAAAAGCTGAGATTAAATCAGGGCAACAACTTTCAGTTGGCAGTCTGATCCTTAATGTGAAAACAAACAACATCGGCCATCATTCTACTTGGGACACTATTCCCAAGCCTTCCATGTCAGTCCTCAACCAGCGCCAAACCCTGTCTAATGTGCGTGCGACTCTTACTAATATCGCCCAAGATCCGCATCTTTTGTCAATCAGCTTTGCCGCCCATGGATCCTCCAACTCCAATTCTGCGATCACACCGCACAATCCATCGCTGTTTGCTTATATCATGCAGATCAAACATTGGTCTCATAAAATAAGCGAAAAGATTAAAAAATCCAAGGAAACAAAAGAAAAAGCAGCAGAGGAGGCCAAGAAGGCTAAAGAGAAAGAAGCTGACGCGAAGGAAGACGTCACCAAGGACAAGGAGATGGTGAAGGATGGAGAGACCACCGAAAAAGATCTTGGCAACAAGGCGCTCAGCAAGGACAGCGCTATCAACGACAAGCTAGAGGGCAATAAGTTTACCGATAAAGGGATGGAGAAATTTGATGTCAAAGCAGAGCCGAAGGGGAAAGAACTTGTCAATGAAGAAAAAGATGGCGAGAACAATATCACAAACAAAGATCTTGAACGTGGCAAGACGCGTGAAATGGAGAATTTAGATGATGATGCCAGAACCAAGTTGATGGAGGACAAGAAGCTCGACGACGTGGACGAAGCGTTACATGATGGGCGCAAGCTTGAAACTGACGTCGCCGACAAGGACCTCGAAACCGAGGCTGATGACCTGGCCGACAGGGAAGTCAAACGTATCGTTGATGAGGATCTACGCCAGGGCTTCCTCGACACTGCCAGTGAAGCTGAATCCGAGGCCATCTCTGACGTCGTCAGCGGCTCAACCGAAGCCGAAGTCGAACTCGATGCGGCAGCCGAAGTCGAAATCGAAGGGATGGAAGTGGCTGCAGAAGATGCAGAAGTTGTTATTGAATTAGCATGAATCTGCATGCGTCCTGGACCAAAATCCCGGCCTGGATCTCTAGTAGCAGCGCCGATCTGAGGCGTATCCAACCTGGTATCGCCACCGTGGCCAAGATTCACGCTCTGGAGCCGAATCAGCCTCGTCCAGCCGCCAGCGCCCGACACTCAGGCCTGGCGAGCCAGGATCCGAATCAAAGCTGTGATTATCTCACCATTCTGCACAGCAGTGCCCTGTCTTACTTAAGCTTTTTATCAGCGTAAACCGATTCAGGCCCTTGGGCCTTGAGACAGCCAACGCCAGGAGCAGGAGCACGACCATCCCTGTCCAGAACAGCCCTGGCCGTCGGATCCGGCCGACGGCGCGGATCCCATCCAGTGCAAGCTCCAGCGGCACACTCTCCCCAGGGTTGGCCAGCCCGGAGCCAACCCTGGGTTGGCCGCCCTGGTGCCTGGAGGGGCACCCCTACATCTGCAGGATGGTGCCGGCGCAGCGGCCCGTTTAGCGTCTGTCTAGTCATTTCTTAAGCCGTTTCACTCCCCCCCCCCATGTCCACCACCAGCAGGCTGCAGCTCGTCAACGATGGCAACGGCACCGCCCACGCCTTCGTGATCGACGAGGGGGCCATCTGGCGGTGCCAGTGGAACGCCCAGGCCCAGCGCTGGGATCGGGCCGAACTGCTGCCCGAGGTGAGCGGTGCCAGTCAGCTGCAGGCCCTGGTGGTGCCCAACCTCTGGCCCACCGACAGCGACGGCCGCAGCGGCAGCAAGCCCGGCTTCGTGCTCGCCTATCGCGTCGGGCTGGGGAGCAGTGCACCGATCTACGGGAGCCTGGCGCAGTGGAACAGCCAGGGCCAGCTGGTCTGGTCGGCGCCGATACGGCTCAGCACCGATCAGGCCGACAACCAGAGCTTCAGCCTGGTGCCCAGCAGCACGGGCTTCTCGCTGGTACTGCAGAACCAGCCAGCCGGCAGCCCGTCAGCCGGCAGTCAGTCAGCTGACAAGCCTGCGGCCGACAGCGATCTTTACGCCATCCCCTTCGCGATCCAGGACCCGGCCCAACCGCAGCTGATCGACCTCAGCAGTGGCGCCAGCCTGGGGGCGCTCTTGCCCGCGGCGCTGGCGCCCGCCAAACCAACCGTTCCGGCGTCCAGCAGCTTGCAGACGCGGCAGGAGCTGCTGGGGGCTACACCCGCCGGGATCGCCGCGGGGTCCTCGCTGACGCGCTGGAGCCTCAGTGGCAGCAGCACCGCGGCGGCCAATTCCAATACCAGCGTGGCCCTGCCGGGCTGGCCGGCCTCGGGGCTGGGAGCCGGTCTGGCCGCCCCGGCGCCTCTGCCCGGCCAGACGACCTACCTACAGGGGATGGCGCGCACCGGCGCCGATCTGCTCAATGCCTGGCCCGGAGCCAGCCCTGAACCCTTCGGCAGCGGCGGCACGGCCTCAGGCCAGAGCGCCAACATCGCCTCCAGCTGGAGCTCACCGGTGTGGCTGGCCGGGGCCGGCAGTCCTGCCTATCGCGGCGTCTTCGGCCTATCGGCGCCGGCGGGAGCGGGCGTCGGAGCCTTCAGTAGCGCCAAATTGGCCGCCTCTGGTGCAAGCCCACAGTCAACCTTCGGCGGACAGCTGCGCACGCTGTATGGCTACGGACTGACCAGCTCCTTTCCCGGCCAGCTGAGCAGGCCGCTGCTGAGCGTCACGACATCCCAATCCGCAGCCCTGGACGCCAATCCCAGCGCCTTCGGATACCTCGGCAGTGGCACCAGCGTGCAGCTGGATGCGGTGTACGCCGCTGGCTGGAGCTGGCAGCAGAGCCTGACCAGCACCGGCGGTGGGGCCTTACCTGGCTGGCTCAACCCCCTCGCCGGCAGCGGGCTGCCCGTTGCGACGCAGGGCGGCTCCGTGTCCCTGGCCCAGCAGAACGCCTTCGCCGGCACCGCCTTGGCCGCCCTCGGCCCCGCCAGCTGGATCGCCCTGACCCAGGCCGGCTACAACCTGCCCGAGGCGGTGGCCTTCTCCCAAGGCTCGGCCGCCAACCAGTCGGTGAGCTCCACGGCTGACTCGATCTGGAACGGGATTTTCGGCCTGCAGGCCAGGGCCGCCACCGAGATCTCCAGCCTGCAGACCAACGGCGCCGCCGGCCCGTTCTCGACCCAGGTGGGTGCCCAGGTGGATGCACGCCTGCCCCTGGGCGGCCTGATCCCCTTGCTGCAGTACAGCCACAAGCTCAGCGATCCCGGCGGGGCGACGGCCGGTGGCTCCAGCAGCTCCGGCAGCTACACAGCGGCCGCCGATGGCGCGGCGTATCCGTTGGTCTATGCGCCCGAGGCAGGCAGCACCTCACTGCTGTCCTCCGTCAGCTCGTCGAATGCGGGCAATCCGGTGCTGCTGGGCGGAGAAGCGACGCCGCTGCAGTTGTTCTCGCTGGCGCCCAGCGCCATCGGCGCGATCAATGCCGGCGCCACCGGCACGGGCAATGCGCTGACGCTCTACAACGCCGGCAGCGGCCTGAACAATGGCGTTTACACCCAGGTGCCCATCCTCGGTGTCACCGTGGATGGCAGCCAGGCCTCCGGCGCCCTGGCCAGTTTCAACGTGGTCGGCGGCAGCATCGATCCGAGCAGTTTTCAGATCAGCGCCGCGGGCTCCTATCTCGACCTGCCGTTGTTCGGTGGCAGCGGACCCCAGAACAACGACTACGCGCTGGTGCTGGATGTCTACTCGACAGGCATCGTGCCAGCCAGCAGCTCAGCCAGTAGCAATGCCAATCCCTACACCGGCCTGCCTCTGGTCACGGTGAACTCCAGCCTCAGCGACTCGCCACTGCAGCTCCAGGCGATCGAACGGGTGGTGGAGGTGCCGGTGAGCCCAGCGGATCAAGCGGCCGCGGTGCGCTATCCGCTCTACAACCCGGCGACCCCCACCGTTACCACCGCAGCGCCGAGCAACGACAACAGCCCCTATGTCTACCAGGGCATTGCCGTTCAGTTGCAAGCCGGTGGGGCGGCGGTGAGCCTGCTGAATCCCGATCCCGCCGTCACCGCCACCGTGCTGCTCAGTGGGGGCGTGATCCAGCAGGTGCTGCTCGATCAACCGCTGCTGTTCGTGCCGGTGAACGGCGCCAGCAGCTACTCGCTCAGCCTGACCCTGCCGCAAGCGGTGCTGGCCAGCTTGCCGGCGGGATCGGAAAACCCGGCGTACACGGTCGACTCCCAGGCGCTCGGTTTCAACAATCTGGTGGCCGATGGGCAGTTCAGCGCCCAGCAGGGCCAGCTGGGGGCCGGTGTGTACCTCGCCGCTGGGATGAGTGATGGGCTCACCCTGACTGCGGCGATGGGTGGGGCAGCGGTGCAGAACCGGGTGGCTTACGTGAGCACCAGCGGCAGCGGCAGCGCGGCGGTATCGAGCGTCGTGTATCTCAACGGCAGCACGACAACCAGCGCTGGCAGCGAGGCGCCCCAGGGAAGTGTGAGCCCCGACCAGCTGACTCCAGCCGCGCTCTACAGCGATGCCAACACCATCGTGTTCAGCGCCGCCAGTTCGCCCACCGCCATCACCCTCGCCGGCGACGCTGCCAATGGCAGTGCCAATGGCGGTGCCACCTTCGTGGCCTGGGTGGAAGCCGGCGGGCCGATGATTCCGATCACCACCCCAGGCGATGGCAGCAGCAATGTGCAGGACTACCTGCAGGCCCTGTATGGCAACCAACGCATCAATTTCCGCATTCTTCAAGACGGAACCTGGACGGTGCCGGCGCTGACTGATCTCTACACCCCCGCTAATCCAGCGGTGATCCATGATCTGAAGGCAGTCAATGTCGCCAATGCCACCGCGCCTGGCGGCATCGCCACCCTGGTGGTGTGGTCTGAAACCTCGATCGCCGCCCTGCAAGGAGCGATCGCGAACTACGGCAACCAGCAGACCAACACGATCCCCACCGTGATCAAGGCGGGCTGGATCAACCCCAATGCCGAGCCGATCAGCTCATCCGGTGCCTGGGACTGGAATGCGCTATTCAGCGATGCCCAGGGTCGCTCGTCGATTCAGACGATCCCCTGGGATCCCAGCGTCGACGTGGGCCTGGCGATCAACGACCTCAGCATCGCCTCGCAGCCAATGCCGCTGGCTGATGGCAGCCTCAGCCAAAGTCCGCTGCTCAGCTGGAGCCAGGCGGCATTGCCCAGCTACAGCGAAAGCGTTCTCAACGACGCACCGATCCTCTACCTGCAGTTCAACCGTCTGCAAAGCGGCCTGAACGACATCAACCTCGGCAGCGTCGATTCGATCGCGACCGCCACCAGCGCCTCCAGCCGGGGACTG
>CAIZOZ010000305.1 GCA_903934745.1 uncultured cyanobacterium | reverse complement strand
CCGGGAGGGAGAAGACTGCAAGCGGGCCGTTCATCGGCGCCGTAGCATTCTTTTGATCTTATGGGGAGTGTCGCGTTAAGGTCTGCGGGACTTTGGTGATCGTTACAGCACGCAAAGGCCTTCTCATCCTTCGGCCCTGGTATGGGTGCTGCCAGCGTTGAACATCACGGCTGTTGACCAGCTTGCCCAGCTTCCTGGCCGCAAGGTTTTGATCAACGACGGGCTATGCCAGGCATGGGCTGTCCCTGTTCCCCACTGTGGCGTCGGCACCACTTTGCTCCTTCATCTTCAGCTCCAGATTCAGGGTGTTGGCCTGGTGGATGGGCCAGGCGGTTCACCAGGCCAGCGGCGGGAAAGCTTGTTGGTAAGACGGCATCACGGCTAAAAAAAACGGCCCCCTCTTGAGGGGGCCGTTGGTGGATCGAAAAAGCGATCAAGGCTCAGACGAGAGCGTTGATGGCGTAGTCGATGTAGTTGTTGGCGATGGTGCCGGGGTCGCCAGCGATGCCGTGGTTGGCCTTGACGTAGTTGAGAGCCTCAACGTACCAAGAGGGTGAGAGTTCGAAGGCGCGGTTGATCTCGTCGAGACCGGCGATCAGATACTCATCCATGGGGCCGGTGCCACCAGCCACGAGGCAGTAGGTGACCATGCGCAGGTAGTAACCGATGTCACGGGCGCACTTGTCCTTACCACGCTGATCGGCAGCGTAGTTGTTGCCCTGCATCTGGGTGGTGTAGGGGAACTTGTTGTAAACGGCCTGGGCAGCACCGTTGACCAGTTGGTCGGCCTTGGCGGTGAGAGCCTTGGCGGCTTCCAGGGCGTTCTTGGCGCGCTCAAAGCGACCGAAGGCGGCGTTGAGCTCGGTGTTGCCGAGGAAACGTCCCTGGGAGTCGGCGGCGGCGACGGCCTCGGTGAGGGGAGTCTTCATGGTGAGAAGGAGGGGATGAAGGTGAACCGGATCAGCAGGCCGATCAGGCGACGGCAGCAGCAGCGCGATCGAAGTAGGTGCCGACTTCGGACATCAGGGCGGAGCAATCGCCGGGGGTGATGCCGTTGCGATCGTTGGCGATCGAGATGGCGGCGTCCTTCATCTTGCGGATGCCTTCAGCCACGGAAGCGCCAGGAACGCCAAGGGCCAGATAGGTTTCACGCAGGCCGTTGAGGCAGCGATCTTCCAGGACGGAAGCATCGCCCGTGAAGACGGCGTAGGTGATGTAGCGGAGAACGATCTCCATATCGCGCAGGCAAGCAGCCATGCGGCGATGGGTATAAGCGTTGCCGCCGGGGGAGATCAGAGCAGGCTGCTGAGCGAAGAGTTCGCGAGCAGCGTTGGTGACGATGGCGGAAGCGTTGGAGGTGATCCGGTTGACCGTATCCATCCGCTTGAGGCTGTCGCCAACGATCGCCGAAAGGGCGTCGATCTGACCAGCATTGATGAATTCGCCGCGGGCATCAGCCTGCGCAACGACCTTGGTGAAGGCGTCGTACATTGAGTAGCTCCGGTTCTCGACTTGGAAGTCGGGAGGGTGGGTAAGGGGAAAGAGGCAACGAGAGGGATGGACTTGCGCCCGTCTCAAGTGCGCTCTGTGCTGAGCACCCAGTCATTCTCAGGCAGAAACTTTCAGCCCCTCGGAAGCTTTACAAAGGGTCATTGGCTGGCCTCAGATGTATGTCGCGGTCTGATACAAAACGCCCGCTCAATCACGTGCTTCAGGGCGTGACCAGCAGGGGCGCCGGCCAGGCGGCGGCAAGATGTCATCCCGAGCAAAATTCGGTCAGGCTCAATCCTGTGGTGCTCAAATCCTGTGGTGCAACGATTCATCAAGCAAGGATCCAGACCTGAACGGTTTGGTGCTGCTTGAGCGGGAGTGGTGCCATGCAGCATTGTGCTGCATCTAGGCCATTGGTGAGGTGAAGAAGGATGCCCCGATCTCCTCGTCCGCGAGCTGCTTTGCTTCCAGGAAGTGTGCGGTGAGGGATGGAGTCGTCGCCCATCTTTCGCCTCCAATCTGCTTTGATGCTGGCACCCGGATTCGGCTTGGAGGCCTGAGAGCCAGTCAGCAAAAAAGACCCGGTCGTTGCTGGCGACCGGGTCTGAGAGTGATTGGCAGCTCAACAGGATGCCTGCTGGAATCAGTTGACTGGGGAGACGCTGACCACCCGGCCGCCCTGGCGGTGGATGCCCTG
>CAIZOZ010000304.1 GCA_903934745.1 uncultured cyanobacterium | reverse complement strand
GGGGATAAACCCACCACGCTGCCAAGGGCCACGCCAGCCACGATCACCAGCCAGGGGCAACAGCGCGGCCAGGGACAGAAGCTGCTGTTGGGCTGATCAGGGCACCGTTCACCCTGCTCAGTTGGCAGTGGCCTGGGATTGGTGGCGGAAGGTGCGGGAGGCATGCTTTTGCTCTCAGGCCCCATTGTCCGTTACTGGCGTCCAGCCCGGCCAGCGGCTGGCCACGGACCCTGGTACCGCGGCGGGGAGCCCCAGCCGACACTCAGGCTGCAGGGAAGGAAGATGGTGACCAAGTTCTGCCGTTTCTGTCCTGGCCATGGCGATTCCGTCCAGCTCGTCCCAGCCAGGTCTGCCGGAAATCTGGCTGGAGCTGAAGGCCCTGCGCCTGGAGGTGGCAGCGCTGCGCCAGAGCCTGGAGCTCCGGCCAGCCGCCGCCACCGAGCCGGAGCTGGCGGCTGGCGCCCGGGTGGACGCCGCCGCCGACCCTCCCCACCGCCAGGCCTCGACGGCCACCTTGCTGTCGCGACGCAACGGCGAGCGCCTGCAGCAGGAAGTGCGGCGGCGCCTGGCCCTGGTAGCCAGTCAGGTCGAGCACACGCCGGAGGACGCTGCGGACACCGAGGTGGATCTGCTGATTGATCGCCTGCATGAGTTGGCCGATGCCGCTTCTCCAGGTCCGTGATCGAGGAGGCGTGGGCAAGCAAGCTGCCGCAGACGTGCGCAGCCGCTGCTGTTGCCTGGGGGTTGAGCGCGCTTGCACGGCTGACCAGCCCTGGGTGAGGCCAGGCCCCGAAAACCTGGAGACGCTTGGCGTGGATGGGGCAGCCGCCAGCTTGGACCTCAAGCCGCCGGGCTTTGGTTAGCGTCGTCTTCGGTTCTCGACCAGCAGCTCCAGCACCATGGCGGCCCAACCCCTGACCCCGGCGGACATTGAGACCCTGACCGAGGCCCTGCCGCTCTGGAGCCTGGTCAGCGGCAAGTTGCACCGAGAGTTTCGCTTCGCCGATTTCTCCGAAGCCTTCGGCTTCATGACCCGTGTGGCCCTGGCCGCCGAAGCGCTCAACCATCATCCCGAGTGGAGCAATGTCTGGAATCGGGTGGTGATTGAACTCACCACCCATGACACCGGCGGCCTCTCCAACCTGGACCTGGCCCTGGCCCGCCGCATTGATCGCCTGCTGGGCTGAGTTACACCAGCAACGGCAGCGGGCCGCTGAGGTTGGCGGCTTCGGCCTGGCGGAAACGCAACTTGGCGCCATCGCCGTTGCCTTCCACCTCCACCGCAATGGTGGAGCCGTCGGGGAAGCTGCCGGCCAGAATCGCCTTGGCGATCGGTGTTTCCAGTTGCCGCTGGATGGCCCGCTTCAGCGGCCGAGCGCCATAGACGGGGTCGTAGCCCACGGCCGCGAGCCAATCAAGAGCGGCCGGCTCCAGCCGCAGGCCCAGTTTGCGATCTTCGAGCCGCTTGGCCAAGCGCTTCACCTGCAGTTCGACAATCTGGCGCAGTTCCTCCTGCTTGAGGCTGTGGAAGATGATCGATTCATCGAGCCGGTTGAGAAACTCGGGCCGGAAATGACCCCGCAGGGCCTCATTCACCCGCTTCTCCATCTCGCTGTGGCGGCCAGGATCGCCGGCCAGATCGAGAATCGCCGTGCTGCCGATGTTGCTGGTGAGGATCAGCACCGTGTTGGTGAAATCCACCGTGCGGCCCTGGCCATCGGTGACGCGGCCGTCATCGAGGATCTGCAGCATCACATTGAACACATCGGGGTGGGCCTTTTCGACTTCATCGAACAGGATCACCGCATAGGGGCGGCGCCGCACCGCTTCGGTGAGCTGGCCGCCTTCCTCGTAGCCCACATAGCCCGGAGGCGCTCCGATCAGACGGCTGACGGCATGCTTCTCCATGTATTCGCTCATGTCGATGCGCACCATCGCCTCGTCCGAATCAAACAGCTGGGCTGCCAAGGCTTTGGAGAGCTCGGTCTTGCCGACGCCGGTGGGGCCGAGGAACAGGAAACTGGCGATCGGCCGGTTCGGATCACTGAGACCGGCGCGGGAGCGCTGAATCGCATCGGCCACGGCCGTCACCGCCTGCTCCTGGCCAATCACGCGGCTGTGCAGCTGGGACTCAAGCTGCAGCAGTTTCTCCATTTCGCCCTGCACCAACTTCGCCACCGGGATGCCGGTCCATTTGGCGATCACTTCGGCGATGTCCTCCTCGGTGACCTCCTCGCGCAGCAGGCTCTTATCGCCATGACTGCCGGTGAGTTCGGCCTCCTTGGCCGCCAGCTTTTTGTTGAGTTCGGCCAGGGTGCCGTACTCCAGTTGGGCCGCCTTGTTGAGGTCGTAGCTGCGCTTGGCCTGCTCCACCTGCAACTGCACCTGCTCAATCTCTTCCTTGATGGCGCTGAGTTCATCGATAGCGCCCTTCTCCTGCTGCCACTGGGCATTGAGGGCGCTCTGCTGCTCGGACAGATCGGCCAGCTCCTTCTCCAGTTTTTCGAGGCGATCGCGGCTGGCCGGATCGGATTCGCGGCCCAGCGAGAGTTTTTCCATCTCCAGCTGCAGGATGCGGCGATCGAGTTCGTCGATCTGCTCGGGTTTGGAGGTGATTTCCATCTTCAACCGCGCCGCCGATTCATCCATCAGATCAATCGCCTTATCCGGCAGGAAGCGATCGGCGATGTAACGGCTGCTGAGAACAGCCGCCGCCACCAGAGCGTTATCGGCGATGCGCACGCCGTGGTGCACCTCGTAGCGCTCCTTGAGGCCGCGCAGGATCGAGATCGTGTCTTCGACCGTGGGCTGATCGACGAACACCTGCTGGAAACGGCGCTCCAGGGCCGGATCCTTTTCGATGTGCTGACGATGTTCATCGAGGGTGGTGGCGCCGATGCAACGCAGTTCGCCGCGGGCCAGCATCGGCTTGAGCAGATTGCTGGCATCCATGGCACCGCCGCTGGCGCCGGCGCCCACCACGGTGTGGATCTCATCGATGAACAGCACGATCTGCCCTTCGGAGGAGGTCACCTCCTTGAGCACGGCCTTGAGCCGCTCCTCAAACTCACCGCGGTACTTGGCACCGGCAATCAACGAGCCCATGTCGAGGGCGATCAGCTGGCGGTTCTGCAACGCCTGGGGCACATCGCCGTTGACGATGCGCTGGGCCAGCCCCTCCACAATGGCGGTCTTGCCGACGCCGGGCTCGCCGATCAGCACCGGGTTGTTCTTGGTGCGGCGCGAGAGGATCTGAATCGTGCGGCGGATCTCCTCATCGCGGCCGATCACCGGATCGAGCTTGCCTTCGCGGGCCGCCTTGGTGAGATCGCGGCCGTATTTCTCCAGCGATTCATAGGTGCCTTCCGGGTTCTGATCCGTCACCCGCTGACTGCCGCGCACGGCCTGCACCGCCTGCTGGAGCTTGTCGGCATTGGTGCCGGCCTGGGAGAACAGCTGCTTGGCGCAACGATCGTCGATCGCCAGGGCGAGCACCAGGTGTTCAATGGCGATGAAGCTGTCTTCGTAGGTTTTACGCAGGGCATCGGCCTGGTTCAGCACCTGATCGAGTCCCTTGCCCAGGTAGACGTTGTCGGGTGGGGAACTGAGCGCAGCCTGGGTGGCGATGTAGGCCTCCACCTTCTGGCTCAAGCTGCCCACCTCGACGCCGGCTTTCTCGAGAATCCGGCTCGCCAGACCCTGCTGGGCGAGCAAGGCTGCAAGCAGATGTTCACTCTCCATCTGTTGCTGGCGCTTCTGCTGGGCCAGTTGCTGGGCGGCAACGATCGCCGCCCAGGCCTTCTCGGTGAACAGTTCGGCGGTGGGATGCATGCAGAAGCCTCCGGTGGGGAGATAGTCGGTGAACGAACCGTATGGCCGCTGGGCGAATCAGCCGCAGCGGAGCACCGAACCAGCCGGTTCGGCCCTCACCCTTCAGGTTGGGCCGGCCGGCCGGATTTGGCGGGCAAACCGACCCTTTGCTTCACGGGATGCAGGTTGCGGCCGTTCTGGCCTTATCCCTTTGGCGGCAAGGTGAGTGGCCATTTCTGTCGTTCAGCGCCTGCAAGTTCAAGCAGATTCACTGCATTGAAGCGCTGGCTGCTCAGCGCTGTGGCAGCGGCACCGTGCCCTGGGGCAACTTGCAGAGCTTGACCGGACAGCCATTCGGGCCATAAAGGGACGCATCGCTGGGTGAGAGGCAACCCATGCTGTTTTTCATCGCCACCTGGCTGGGGGCAATCCGCAGGGGCTGCAGCGCCGCATCGTTGGCCGGCACCAACAGCGGACAGGGCACCGGGGGGATGCCCCGGACCCGGATCGCTTCGGGCTGGTTGGGCGACAGGGCCTGGGCTCGGGCCTGGGGGCCATGCAGCAGCACTCCGGCCAGCAGTCCCAGGCCCAGGAAACCCAGGACGCTGCCGTGGCCCAGGCGGGGGCCACGGCCGGCGCAGCCAGGCTGGGCAGGACCCGAGGGATGGGCCGCTGCTACGGCTCGGGCCTCACAGGCCCTGGGCACTGGGACTGGGATCACTGGGTTCGTCAATCGGGAGCTCGCGAACGTGGAGGTTGGGCTGGCGCTGACTCGGCCCGTACGCCATGGCTCCGGCCATGATGCCCGGAGCAGCGCCAACAATGCGCTGGCAGTCTGTCCCCTTTCCCATGAGCCTGACCGCCGAAGACTCCCAGCTGTTGCCGCAACTCGTGGAGGCTTCCCACCGCTTTGATGGCTCTGGCCAGGACGCCGAACGCAATTGTTGGTTGGCGGTGCATCAGCACGTGCATGGGATGCTCCCTTCGGAGTACGACATCCGCGAGGTGCCGGAGGATCTCTACCTGGCGGTGCTGGCCCTGCGACGCTCCCTGGCGGCTGGAGGCTGAGGCCGGTGCGAGCTGGGCCAGGAGTGGTCCACCACAAAAAAGCCCTGGGGTTACCAGGGCTTTTGCAGTCTGCCGGCGCCCCGATGGGCCGCCTGCAGGTGAGCTGAAGGGCCAGAGCCTGGACTCAGGACCAACCAGCGGTGGCCTGGGCTTCCACGTAGGAGGCCACATCTTCAATGTCGGTGGCGCTCAGCTTGCCGCCGAAGGCGGGCATGGCGTTCTTGCCGTTGGTCACCTGGGTGACGATGGCGGCTTCATGGCCAGCGCTGTAGTTGGCCAGATAGGCCTCGAGCGCTTCTTTCTTGAGGGTGCGCTCGGCATTCACCACGTTGCCGCCACCCATGTGGCAGGCGGCGCAGTTAGCCGAAAAAATCTGACCGCCATGGGCCGCATCGGCGGCAAAAGTCGGGGCGGCACCCAGCAGCAGCGCCAGGCAGAGAGCAAACAGGGAAAGGAGACGACGCATGGGGGTGCAGCAGGGCACGTCAACCGGATCAAGTTAGGTGCCGGTGGACGGCAGTCGGGGCCAGCGGTGGCAACTGCAACAAAACCCTGTAACGGACGAACAGCTCCCCATCGCTGCCAGCCCGAAACAGCAGCCGGGGATCAGCCCGGCAGCCGGCCGCGATGGGGGACACCGGCCGTCTCCAGCACGGCCTCGAGCGTGGGGGCGTAGCTGGTCAGGCCGAAGCGCTCGGGCGGACTGACGGGGTCGTGCACGAAATGGCGCTGGCGGATCGAGAAGCGATCCCAGGCGTTGACCTCGATGCGCAGCAGCTTGATCAGCCCCTCGATCAGCCAAGCCGTCAGGTCCAGCCCCACTGGCGGCAGCCAGCCCCGCCGCCAACGCACCAGGGTGGCCACGGCCTGGTTGATCGTGATCGGGGCCTGGCCCAGCACCAGCCGCCGCACCGCGCCCTGCCCGGGCTCCGGATTGGGGCCCTGGGGCGTGGTCGCCAGGTGGGCGCAGACCGTGGCGATGTCGGCGGCATGAATGAAATGGAAGCTGGCGTCAGTGCGCAGCCATTTGGCCAGCCACAGCCAGGGGAAGGCCTCCTTGACGCCGGCGGTGAGATAGCTGGTGGGATGGGGATCGCCGGGCAGCACCCGGCCGCCGAACACCAGGGTGGGGAACACCGCCACGATTCGCTCCGCCAGGGGGTGCAGCTCAAGCTCCTGCAGGCACTGGGCCTTGGTCTGGATGTATTCGGTGCCGTAGGCCTCAGCCTCCGGCAGCAGCTGCAGGTTTCGATCCAGGATGCTGGCGGTGGAAAAGTAAATCACCTGCTCCAGCCGGCCAGGATCGAGCAGGGCCAGCAGTCGCTTCACCGCCACCACATTCACCTGCAGGGCCCGCTCCGGATCGCCCCAGGCCGTGGCGGTGTGGATCACCCGCGTGGCGCTGGCGATCGCTGCGGCGTGCGGCTCGAGATCACGCAGATCGCCCACCAGCAGGGTGATGCGCGGATCATCTGCCGGCACCGCCTTGAGCTTGCTGGGATCGCGCAGCAACAGCAGCAGGTGGGCGTCGCTGTGGCGGTAGAGCTGCTCGGCCGTGTACTGGCCCACACAGCCGGCCGCTCCGGTGATCAGGATCCGAGCGGGGGGCCGGCCGGTGTCGAGGCCGCTCAAACAGCCGCCTCCAGCAGCTCATTCACCGCCTTACCCGTTTCAAAGAACACCCGGGCGTTCTCTTCTGGGGTGCCAGGCAGGATGCCGTGGCCGAGATTGAGAATGTGGCGGCGGCCCTTGGCCTTGCGCACGGTGTCGAGGATGCGCTCGCGGATGCCTTCGGGGGTGCCGAACAGCAAGCCCGGATCGACGTTGCCCTGCACACCGATGTGCTCCGGCAACCGGGCGATGCCCTCGGCCATGTCCACCGTCCAGTCCAGGGAAATGATGTCGATACCGGTGCGGCCCATGCGCTCCAACACGCCGGCGCTGCCGGAGATGTAGAGGATCAGGGGAGTGTCGGGGTGGGTGGCCTTCACCTGGTCGATCACCCGTTTCTGGTACGGGGCGGCGAAGGTGTCGTAGTCGATCGGGCTGAGCTGGCCGGCCCAGGAATCGAACAGCTGCACCACCTGGGCGCCGGAATCGATCTGATAGCGCACATAGGTGGCGATCGAGTCGGCCAGATGGCCCAGCAGCTGGTGCAACAGGGCCGGCTCCCGGAAGGCCATCGCCTTGATCACCGAGTAGGTCTTGGAGCTCTTGCCTTCCACCGCGTAGGCGGCCAGGGTCCAGGGGGCACCGACGAAACCGAGCACCGTGGCGGCATTGCCCACATCGGCCCGCAGCCGGCCCAGCACCTCACCGACGAACGGCAGAGCCTCGGCCGGATTGAGCGGGCGCAAGGCATCCACCTGGGCCTGGCTGCGGATGGCGGGCTCGATGATCGGACCCTTGCTCTCGATGATGTCGAAGTCGATGCCGATGCCCGGCAGGGGCGTGAGGATGTCGGAAAACAGGATCACGCCGTCGGGAGCGAAGGCGTGGAAGGGCTGCATCGAGATCTCATAGGAGAGATCGGGATTTTCGGAGCGCTCGCGGAAGCCGGGATGGCGATCGCGCAGATCCCGATACACCTTCATATAGCGGCCCGCCTGGCGCATCATCCACACCGGTGGCCGCTCCACCTGCTCACCTCGGGCGGCGCGCAACAGCAGGGGCAGGGATTCGGCCATTGCGGGTGATATCCGGCGGATTCGGCAACTTAACCGACACCCCCGACAGTTCCTGGCGCCTGTCACGGGCTGCAGCGTTGTGAGCAGGGGCCAGCGCCCGGCACCAGTCCCGCCCCCCGCCTGATCAGCCGCTCAGGATCACCCCGACCAGGGGGATCGCAGTCCAATCGGAAGCTCGGCCCAGGGCCGGCCTGCCCTGTCTCGGCGACGGGCCTCGGCTCGGTGGTGTTGGACCCCAACTGCGGGATGGGGGCTGTGCCGGCTACGGCGACTGCTGGCCTTGGTCGAGCCGCGGAGCTTCACGGCTGGGGAGCCTGGGCAACCTCCAAGGGGAGCTGATCCAGCTGGATCAGCATCAGCAGCGCTGGCTCGCTGCCCACCGCGCCGGAGAGATGGCCCTGTTTGCCGTCCAGGCAGCGGCAGCCCTGATCGCCGCCGAAGGAGAGCTCACCAGGTCCCATCTCAACGCGATGGCCGTCCATGGTTTCCACGAACCAGCGGCCCGACAGGGGCACGATCCATTGGGGCAGGGGATTTTCGTGCCAGTCGTAGGTCACCCCTGGCACGACATGGAGAAACAGGCTGCCGGTGGTGCCGCCCTGGGTGGGGGTGCGCCAGATGTTCACCATGCCGTCCGCCAGATGGGTGAGCTCGAAGTTCTCCACCCAGGCCTGGTGCTGGTGGCTGATGCCCTCGGCGTCACACCAGACCTTCCAGTAGGGCACACGGGGATGGGGGCTGGGGTCCATGGCGTGGTTTTACGGGAATGGTCATCGCCACAGGTGGCCAGGGCGGCGATGCCCCCCAGAATGGCGCCCATTCGGTGCGGGGCCTGTGCTCAGTTCCCGTCCAGACCTGCCCATCAGAACGTGGCCGCGATCGCAGCACGGCCAGCGCGCCTTCCGTGCCTGCGGCCTGTTGTTGCTGCTGCTGGCCCTGGGGGGATGCCAGTCCGTGCCGCTGCTGCGCCGCCAGACCCTCCATGTGATGCTCACCCTCAGCCCCGGCATGGAGTGGCTAGAGGCGGATTACCGCGGCGGCCGTTCCTGGGGGCCGTTGCTGCGCTCGTTCCGGCGCCTCCATCCAGAAGCGCGGGTGCAGTTCAGCCTGGTGGCGGAGGCCGACCTGGCCAAGGAGCTGCAGCGCTCCCATCGCCGGGGACTGGGTCCTGATCTGCTGCTGGTGCGGGCGCCGGTGGCGATCGAGCTGCTGCAACAGGGTCTGGTGATTCCCTTGCCCCATACACCGGAGCTGCAGGCCAGCCTGGCCACGCTCGAATCCCGGGCGCTGCATGCTGTTGAAACTCCCCGCGGCCTGGCCGGCCTGCCGGTGTTCAGCGAGCCCAGCCTCGCCTGCTACGACCGCCAGCGGATCCTGGAGCCCCCGGCCACGACCGATGCCCTGCTGGCCCTGGCGGCCGGAGGCCAACCGATCGGGCTGGCCGTCGATCCGGTCGGGCTGTGGTGGAGCGTCGGGGCCCTGGGGGCCCGCCAGGCTCTGGCTCCGCTGCTGACGGGGCTGAAGGTGCCTGCTCAGGCTCAGGACCAGGCTGCCGATCGGCAGGCGATCCTGGGCTGGTTGTACTGGCTGCGCCAGGCCTCCCAGCAGAGCCGGGTCGATCTGGCGGCCGGGCCGGAGGAGCTGACCCAGGGACTGGAGTCTGGGCGGCTGGCCTGGATTCCCTGTTTCAGCATCGCGATTCCCCGGCTGGAGCGGACCATGGGCCAGCGCCTCGGCGTCGCCACCTTGCCGGCCGGTCCCGGTGGCCCCCCCAGCCCCTTCAGTACCCTGCGCGTCTGGGCCTTCGGTGCCGACTCTTCCGGCCAGCAGCGCCAGCTGGCCATGGATCTGGCCCGCTTCACCCTCGACCCCGGCGTACAGCGCAGCTTCACCCTCAGAAACCAGATCCTGGTGCCCGCCAACCGCTACGCCCCGATTCCGGTGGCCAGTTCCGGCCGGCTGGCGACCCTGGCGAAAACCCAGCAGCAGGCCCAACAGCTCGCCCCGATCCGCGAGCCCTCCTTCACCTCGCCGCGCATCCGCCGGATCCTGCCGCGAGTCGAAAGCGTGATGGATCAGGTGATGGAAGGGGTGCTCACCCCTGACCAAGGCACCGAGGTGCTGCTGAAGCTGGAGGCTGAACCTTGATGGGGCTGCTGCTGAATGTGGT
>CAIZOZ010000303.1 GCA_903934745.1 uncultured cyanobacterium | reverse complement strand
TGACCCAGCCCCTGCTGGGCGAACGCATCCAGGCGGCGCTCAAGCCCAATCGGGTCGTCGTCGTCGCCAGCGGCGAGAGCCTCAACCTGCTGGCCGAGCGGCACCTCACCACGGTCACCACCCTGCGCGGCCTTAACCCCACCCTCACCGGTCGGCCCTCAGACCAGTTGCCGGTGGGCAGCTGGCTGTTCATCCCCAAGCGTCGCGCCGCCGCCAATGCCGACACCAGCACCACCAGCCTCCCGGCTGGCTTTTACACGCCCGAAACCCTGGCGGCCTACCTGGGGGTGTCGCTTTCGACCATCTACAGCTGGAACTCCAGTGGGTACGGGCCACCCTTCGTGAAGCTGGGCAACCTCGTCCGCTACACGTTTGAGGACGTGGAACTCTGGCTGGCCCGGCAGCTGGAGCTCTCGCGGGGGTGATTCCACTCTTTGGGGCTCAACCTGCTTCTGGCTGGCTCGGGCGGATCTCCACCTAAGGCTCGCCGCCCCTGAGCAGCTTTATCGCCCGCGGTAGGTTGTTGACAGCACCTGCTCATTGATCCTGCGGGCCAGCAGGGGTGGGAGCTGGTCATCCAGCTACAGCTTCATCCGATCAGCACCGGGTAATCGATTTCCCTCGCTGCGTAAGCCAGCGATGCCTTGAGGTCCTCCGCCTCCAGAGCAGGGAAGTCGGCGAGGATCTGCTCATTCCTCAGCCCGGCGGCATACAGCTCCAGGATGTCCCGCACCCGTATCCGCATTCCGCGGATGCAGGGCTTGCCGCCGCACTGCTCAGGATGGTGGGTGATGCGAACGCTCATGGGATAAGGCTAAGGGGCTCAGTCGGGCTGGGGCCGTCCAGGTTCAAGTCCGGCCACAAGCAGCCTGAGTCTCCGGACTGAGTCCATCAGAAGGTTGTGCAGGAGCTCTTTGCTGGACAGCAGCAGGTGATCCATGGCCGCTGCCGTGAGCCTGGGCTCGACCACCAAGTCTACGCGGCATTCAGCCAGGGCGGCCTTGTTCTCTCGCAGCTCGCTGCTGATGTTCGCCGCCATCTCGGCTGTGCTCTCGCGGTGGCGTCCCCTGCTGCTCTGCTCCATCAGGCGACCTTGGAGCCTTGGAGCGACCATCCCCTGCTCGGAGCCTGACAGTGGGGATGGAAAGAAGAGGCGCCCCTGATGGGTGCGCCTGCAAATCCTCAGAGGTGCATCTTCACGACAGTCGCGATCAACTGGAGGGGAGAACGACGCGGCGGAGGGCTGACCCCATCGACCTTCATCGTGGCTTGTCTACCCGTAGACCCCTATGCGCCTGCTTCCTTCCCTGTTGCTGCTTAGTGCGCTAACCCCTTGGCGCCCCTGCCGGCGCCCGCGACCCAGCTCTGCCCCGACGCTTTCAGCACCGTGGCCCAGACCCGCTGCCTGGAGACTGCCCTCAAGGCCAGTGATCGCCAGCTGGATCAGGCCCTGACCCGCGTGGCCCAGGAAGCCCGCCAAGTGCCTGGAGCCACTTATAAGACGCTGTGGAGGGAGAGCCTCACCAACTTCTACCGCACCAGCACCGATCCGCTGATGCAGGAGGAGGCGTTCCGCGCCAATCGTCGGGCGGTCTGTGCCGATGCCATGTCGGTGGGCTTCCAGGGCACCGGCTATGGCAGTTCCATCCTCCGCTGCGAGCTCGCTCTTACCCTCACGCTGCTGGACAAGCTGAAGCCCTGAGCTGCACCCCCTGATTCTGATGAGCTGGAGTCAAGGGCGCACATCATTCCCAAGGCTGAGCTCAGAGGGCCCCTTCTGATCCCTTGAAGTGCACGTCTTCCACTTTCCCCTGGCGATCGGTGAGACAACCCCAGGCTGCTGTGGCCTTGGGGACCTTCACATCAACGCTGATCCCCGAAGCATTGCTCGTCTGCTGGATTACCTTCAGGCTGCTGCGTGGACTGCCGACCACCTTGGCCACAGAGGTGAGGCAGTTATTCCTGGCCTTCGTCAGCACATCGCTTGAGACAGACTGGGCTCGCGCAGGGACAACGATTATCGTGGCCGCCAGTGCCACGAATGTGGTTGTCATGACGCAGGACAAACGGATCACGGTCTTTCCCATTCAAGCTGTCGAATCAAGATGTCTTCACCATACTGGGCCAACGTCAGCGTCACAGCCTCGCTGAAACTTTTCCCAGTCAGTGCGACATAGACAACGGCAAGATCACCCGGCTGCTTGTCCGGCCAGTCTTCAATAATGAAGTCTTCCATCATCTGCGCTTCCCGAATCGGACCAGGTGCGTAGGCCGTCATGGTTACGACGGCGGCCTGGATGGCATCGGGTGTCTTGGATGATTGCAGCTCTGGCGCAAGCAGGCGGCTGGCGGCTGAATAATCCTGTCTGGCAATCAGATCCCCAAATTGCAGTGCAACATCTCGGTAGCCCATGGCGTATTTAGGGCGTACTGCACGAGCCGTTCTTTTGGCTGTCCTTGAGCGTGGTGCTGGCCAGCGCGGGAATCGGAGCGGGAGCTGCTTCCCCGCTTTGTCGCAGATCGTCAGACCAACAGTGATCTGACGATCGGGTATCACCTTGATCAATACAGGCAGGCAAGACCTGTCCTAGTCAAGATGATCTGCAGACCTATTTGGAGCCCCAGCCTTCTTCGTAGCCAGCTTGATAATATGAAGCGTTCTGCGTATCGTAGGCTCCATCATGGCGCTCATAGGCCATGCTCAGTCCAGCCTTGCGATCAGCGCGGCCAGCCTTGTAGCCATCTTTGTAATAGTCACATTTGCCCCCTGTCCAGGTATCCGGGCACTTGACGGAAGACTGTGAAGACTGTTGGGACAACTTGACGGACTCCCAGCCGGATTCGTAGCCAGCCTGGAAGTAGGAAGCATTGGCCGTATCAAAAGCGCCATTATGGCGCTCATAGGCCATACTAATGCCGGCCTTGCGATCAGTTTTACCGGCTTTGTAGCCATCTTTGTAATACTCACATTTGTTCCCCGTCCAGGTATCGGGGCACTGAACCGGTGCGGCGGCAGCGGGCTGAATGCCAATCAGGGGAATACCACTGAGCAGAAGGGTGGAACTGGCGGCAAGGCTGAACAGGAAGCGCATGGATAGGTAAGAAGAAAGAGGAGAGCTGCAAGGCTCAGGGGCAAGACCCGAAAACCCAATGGAAGTCGGTTTCGCCTTTGTAGCAGAGAATACCCTTGGGCTTTCTAGGCGCACCCATCCTGTCGACAAGACCATTCATCCAGGCTGCCCCGCTCGTTCTGCCGCCCAATAAACAGTCGATCCGAAGACAGCGCTGCAAACCGTTGCTGCGGCTATGGACTCACCTGTTGACGGTCAACCGAAAAGATCCATGAACCGCCCATCACTGCGTGTCACCAGAACGTAAGTTGTACAGGAACGTTAACAATTCTGTTGAGAGAAACCACCTGATTTTCACTCAACGAAGCGAATCGATTTGGTTCTGCTCCGTGGTTGGACTGTTGCGCCTACCGGCCGGCGTTCCTTCTGGGGGGCAGGAAGTGCACCAGCAGCTCACTCAACAAACCCCGTGGCAGCAGCGCCAACGGCAGGAACCAGGCCACATTGAAAAAGAACAGCGGCAGGTAGGCGGTACAGGCCAGCAGCACCAGGACACCGGCTCCGAGCAGATCACTGCCAATCAGGGACCGCCAGCGGCGATGCTTCACCTGCCAGGCGGCCAGGGCCAGCGAGGGCAGCCAGCCGGCCAGCAGCAGCATCACAGCCACCTGGGAGCCGGTGGCGCCGTGGCCTGGGCCGGTGGGTGCCCGGCTGGCCAGCAGGGCGATCCAGGCCAGCCCCACCGCCAGGTGCACGCTCAACCAGAGCTGTTCACGCTTCATCGGCGGGGTCGGACTCGCGACCAAGACGACGCAGCCGAGTCTGGCTCGGGCTCTCACCGCACCAGTGGCGGTAATCGGCGGAGGTGACCCCCGAAGCGATCAGGCCCGCCGCCGCCATCAGCTCCATCACACGGCGGTGATCCTGGCTGGGATCGATCAACAGCATCCGCAGGCGCTGCAGGCGCAGACGCTTGGCTTCCGTCAGCGGCGAGCGGCCGATCTCCTCAAGAAAGCTGTACTGCAACTGCCGCGCAGACACCGCCACCGCCAGGCTCAGGTCCTGGATCGAGAAGCGCTCCTTTAGCCGGGCCGCCATCCACTGCCGCGCCGCTGCCACTGTGTCGCGGCGGCGGCGGGCGGTGATGCGCTCCCGGCGGGGCTGTTCCTGCCACGCCGTCCATTCCCGGAGAGCCTCTGCAAGTTGATCGGCCGCGTGCTCGGCCCCGGCAGGTTGGAGCGCGGCGGCGGCCGCCAGGGCTCGCGCTCCGGCCAGGACGCGCTGGTGCAAGGGCCCCGACGCCAGCAGGGGGGACCCCGGGTGTGAGGGCCGTTGATGCAGGCCGGGGGGAATCAGGATCGAGAGGCCCTCCATCGTTTCGCTGGTTTCTCCCTCCATCGCATCGCCGGGCTGAAACAGCAGGCCGGTGCCGGGCTCGGCCAGCCAGCTCTGGCCGTTGATGCGTTCCGCCGTGATGCCCCGCAGCGGTAGCCACAGCACGCTCTGCTCCCGCTGCTCCCGGATCAGCCGCAGGCGCCCGCTTCCCTGCACATGCAGCACCGTGAACGCCCCCAGCTGGCCGATGCGGAAGTGGGCCCGGAACGGGCTGGCAGGGGTGAGGAGGTCACTGCGGTGGTGCCCCAGGGTGGTGGATACGGCGGCCTCCCAGCAACCGAAGTCCTCGGTCTGCAGCACGGTGACCAGTCCAGATCCTTGTAGCGGATCCTGACGTGGGGACTGGGCGGGGGAAGGGGGCAAGGCCGAATGGTGTTGTCGGTTCTCCCTGAGACTCTGGAGCCCCGGCGGTGGGAACGAAAAGGGCCAGCGAGCACTCCGGCGCCCCTGTGTCGGAGGCGGGAAACATGCTCCGACGGTTTCAACGCCAAGCCTTGAATGGTGGATGTCACCAGAACGCAAGTTGGCTGAATATGCCGACAGCGGCTGAAGGCTGAAGGTGGTGATTGGGCGGAAACCATGGCGCAAATGGGAAGGGCCTGATCCAACGGAAAGCGGATAAGAAACCCAACGGCTTCAGACCATTTCAGATGTTCTCAGCAACGCGGTTGCCACCATGCTGATGAAGGTTCCCACCAGTCATCTCGACATCCCTTGAAGCGCCTCGTCCCCCAGGTCACCGCCGCGGCCCTGCTCCTGGCCACCGCCCTCCCCGGCGGCGCCTGGGCCGGTGCCGCCTTCAACAGGACCCTCAAGCTGCAAGGCATCAGCTTCCACGTGCAGAGCAGCGGCGAGGGCTCCCAGCAGCAGCTGACGATCACCACCAGCGGCGCCAAACCGCCGATCAAGCCGATCCGCCAGAGCGTCGATGGCCAGGTGGTCGGCGCCCAGGTGGCCGATCTCAACGGCAACGGTCTGCCGGAGATCTATGTGTTCGTGCAGGGGGCCGGCAGCGGCAGCTACGGCGAACTGGTGGCTTATGCCGTGATGAAGGGCAGCGAACTCTCGCCGATCACCCTGCAGGAACTCTCGGGTGCCACAGCCAAGGGTTACCAGGGCCACGACCAGTTCAGCGTGGTGGAGGGCTGCCTGGTGCGGCGCTTCCCGATCTACAAACCGGGTGACAGCAACGCCAAGGCCACCGGTGGCGAACGCCAGATCTGCTACAAGCTCAAGGCCGGCGAGGCCAGTTGGATTATGCGGCCCGCCAGCGTGCTCAAGTTCTGAGGGGGGCAGGCTCTGCTGGTGATAGGTCAGAGGGCTGGGCGATTGGTCCCCTGCAGTTCCTTACCAGGATCAATCCCTGGCCTTGATGCGGCGACGCAAGCGGCGGCTGAAGCCGAAGGCCACACCGGCACCCATCAGGGGGAGAGGTCCTGGTGTTTCGACCACACCCGCAGTGAAAGCCACACTTTGGACGGCAGAAACCCTAGTATTGTTATAGGCAAAATTGACAGTTGAGTAGGTACCAAGCATTTGCACAACAAAGCCGTCATTGCTGCTATTAGTGCCACCCGTCCCCGTCACGGCCGAGCCAGTCCTAGAGGCGTTATTGGCCTGGGCCAAGACAAACGGCTGGGAAAAAGTGAAAGAATCGCCTGAATCGAGGTAAGTGAAGAAAAGATAAGGGTTTGCGACGGCCTGTGTAAAAGTCAAAGTAAGATTCTCGGTTGCACTAGCTGGAACGCCGATATCGACGGAAGTAACCGATGTTCTGCCAAAGTTGTTAGTTGCGCTGCCGCTGATGGCGTCACCTGTATTGATCGTCCCGGCATTAGCGCCAGTACCGACCGTGACAGATGCCGTGACCGCAGAAAATGGACAAGGTGGCGTTGCGCCACCTGTCAGCAGTGCCGACGCAACACCGGCCACTGGAGCACTTGACCACCCAGCCGTGCAAACAGTCGTGAGCGCCTTTCCTGGAGCAGGAGCAGACAATGCGGCCAGAACTCCTAGAAGGGGAAGGAATAAAAGGCGGGTACGCACGCAAAAAAGCTACTATGTAGTGCAACTTTACCACGCGAAGCCAGCAGCAGCGCCGCCAGGCTGATGAAACGAAGGTAACTTGCGTTCTGATGACAGCCCGGTCGTTGCCGCATCGAGATCGGCTGCTGCATGAAGCATGCGGCCCCCTGCACCCCTCCAGACGTGTGATCTAACTTGCCCGCACTCTGGTTGCGCGCATCCTTGTCCCGTTCCTCCCATGGGTCGTCGAGTTCATCGGAGGCTTTCGGCATCGGCGTGCTGCGGGCGGGCGCTCTGGCCCTGTTCGGCATCTTCCTGGTCTCGGTGATCTTGAGGCTGCTGCCGGCGCGCCTGCTCGAACCGCTCTGGCAGGTGTCGCTCACCACCGCCCTGATCGACATGGGGGGATATGCCCTGCTCGGCGTGGTGGTCCTGACGATCGCCCACCTGCTTGAGCCGGACGAGGCGCTGCTGCGGCGACTGTTGCGGCGCATCACGCGCCTCTGTGGTGTCGCCGCCCTGGGCTATCTGTTGCTGGTGCCCCTGCTGCTGTCGGCCCTGGTCCGCGATTATCAGCAGGTGGAGCGGCTCAGCCAGCGTCAGCAACGATCCATCAGCCAGCAGGAGCTGCGCCTGAGCCAGGCGATCGCCTCCTCCCAGAGTCGCGACGAGCTGCTGGGCACCGTGCAGCGTTTCAATGCCCCGGCCCTGGGCAGTTTTCTGCTCAGCCCGGCACCCCTGGAAACGCAGCGGGCTCAGGCCCAGGAACTGTTGAGCAGCACCGTCGCCAACGCCCGCCGCCAGGCTGGGGCCGTCAGCCCAGCAAGTCTGCAGTCGATTCTGCTCAACAACCTGCGGCTGTTGTTGCTGGCGCTGGTCTTTGCCTTCGGCTTCTCGTCTGCCAAGACGGGCTGTCTTTCTTTTCCCCTGCTCCATCCCCTGTGGCTCTGGTGGGTGCGGTGGCAGAAGGCCCGTTCTTCCCGTGGAACGTCCAGATCCTCGAGCTATCCCGAGCAGGAGTACTTCGAGTCCCTTACGGATGACGATCCGAGTGTTCCGCCAACTTGATCATCGGGACTGCTTGTGCAGCACTGAATCAAGCCGCGGGACGCTCGGCTGAGCGGTAGATATTCTGCAGATGCAGGTTGGGGGAGGCAGGTTGAATCCTGTAACCGACCTGTGCGATGCAGTGGCGAGAGCAGTGTGATGAGAATACTTGCTGGGATTTCTTCCCCCAGCAAGGTGGATCTACGACAGCGATCTTTGGCTCTGATCGATGACATCTCTGCGAAGCCCTTGCAGCGGTTCCAGCTGTTGTGTTTGACGGACTTGTCGCCCCCAGTGGCCAAGGCTTCCCTTCCCACCAAGGTTCAGTTCATGCCCGCGAACAGCTCAAGCCAACCTGCAGCCCTCACCCACCTGGCGGTGGCCGGCTACCGCTCCCTGCAGCAGCTGATGCTGCCGTTGGCGGGGCTCACGGTGGTCTGCGGTGCCAATGGCTGCGGCAAGAGCAACCTCTATCGCTCCCTGGGCTTGATTTCCGCCGCCGCTCGCGGTGATCTGGTGGCGGCCTTGGCGGCAGAAGGGGGCCTGCCGGCGCTGTTCTGGGCCGGGCCGCAGCACACCAGCGCAGCGATGCGCTGCGGCGAGCAGCCGGTGCAGGGCAACCTGCGCCGCGAGGGCGCACGGCTGCGGCTCGGCTTTGCCGGCAAAACGCTCTCCTATGCGATCGAGCTGGGCTACCGGGCCGACGACCAGACCAGCGCCTTCGTGCTCGATCCGGAGATCAAGCGCGAGTGGATCTGGGCCGGCGGGCCCTTCCATCCCCGCAGCCTGCTGGTGCAGCGCAGCGGCGCGGTGGTGGAGCGCTGCGGG
>CAIZOZ010000302.1 GCA_903934745.1 uncultured cyanobacterium | reverse complement strand
GCCTTCGCCGATTTCGTGGCGGCACCGCCGCCTGGTCTGGCGGTGGACCCGGTGCCAGAGCGCGGGCCGATCCGGATCTGCCGGAGCCTGGAGCAGGCCCTGCCCGGTGCCGATGCGGTGATGACCCTGCGCCTGCAGCAGGAGCGCATGCACCAGCACCTGCTCACCAGTCTCGACACCTACCACCGCCAGTTCGGTCTCAGCCATCAGCGGCTGGCGCTCTGCGGCCCCGGGGTGCCGGTGCTCCATCCGGGCCCGGTCAACCGCGGTGTGGAGCTGGCCGGGGCCCTGCTCGATGATCCGGGCCGCTGCCTGGTGGAGGAGCAGGTGCGCAATGGCATCCCCGTGCGCATGGCCCTGCTCTATCTGCTGGCGGCCACCGGTTCGGGATCCGGGGCTTCGGGGGCCGACAGCAGCTTGGCGGTGATCCCGGGGGAGGCGATTCAGAGCAGCTTGAAGCCGTCGAGCACCAGTCCGTAGAACAGGCCGATGCGAGCCATGTCCAGCATCTGCAGGCCCAGCTGGTCGCCGGAGCGCAGCCGCAGTCGGCGCCGTACCCGGACGGCCAACTCGATCGCTCCCACACAGATCAGGGCCGAAAGCTGGTCGATGTAGCTCAGGGCGCCAGTGATCGCCGCCAGTCCGCCACCGATGGCGAAGGCCGACAGCAACACGATGGTCAGCAGGGAAAGGCGGCGCCAGGGGTTGGTGGCCCAGCCCTCCAGCAGACGGCCGGCCTGGGCCACCCTGTGCTGGAAGCGGGTCTGTTGATAGCGCGGCGGCGAGGGTGCCATGGCTCGGGGTTTCAGCCGGGCCGATTCACTACTGGGTGGAATCGGCGGCAAAGGGGGTGCAGGGCGGTCAGCTGCCAGAATCTCGGTGAGACCGCGGGCTTACGGCCACGGTCGTTGCCGAAATGGTTCTGGCGGTGATCCCCATCACCCGACCCGAGGCCCTGCGCCGCCATGTCTACACCATCTCTGGCGTCTTCGGAGCCTTTTGACTCCACCGATAGGGGATAGCAATAGAAAAAGCCCTGGCGGCAGGCCCGGGCTAGGTGATGGGGGCGAGCTCAGATCATCAGCTTGCCTGAGGCCAGGCAAGCGCTGAGAGACGCTGGCTGGAGCGTCATCCGGGAGGCTTGACGACGCTTGTCAGGCCTTCGACACCAATGGCCCTCAGCCGTCGTTGTCCTTCTTGCGGGATCCTTTGCCTTCGAGCAGCTCCAGCAGGGCCTCCATCTGGGCCATCACGCCCCGCACCTCACCGGCTTCCGGCAGCAAACCATCGTCCATGACGCCCTGGTGCATCTCGCGGAGCTCCTGACGGATGTAGCGAAGGTGACTGACGACCTGCTCACGCTTGGATTGCGACATCGATCAGGCTGGTTGTCAAAGGATCCCAATCCCTCTTTTACACCATCGCCGGTTCAGCTCTGGCCGAAGCTGGCCTTGGCCTGGTCGTAGAAGGGTCCATCCACCTGCTCAAGGCCAGCCTCGCCGGCCAATTTTTCAATCTTGCGCCGCACCGCCGGCCGCACGAAGAAGGGCACTTCTTTCAGTCGCTGTTCCGCTTCTGTCGTCCAGTTCACGGGTTCAGGGGGCAGGGAGGGCGTTGGAATCGGTGCAGGAGCCACCATGCTGGCCACCCCTCTTCGATTCACGATCCTGGTGCTTCGCGTGTCCAGACCGGTGCGGCTGTTGCGTCACCCCTGGCCTGGTAAGTAACCAGTCCGGGCGGGCCAATGGAGGCGTGCCAATGGAGAATAGGGGACTCGAACCCCTGACCTCTGCAGTGCGATTGCAGCGCTCTACCAGCTGAGCTAATTCCCCGACCGCGCCATTATGACTGGCCTTGATCGCCTTTGTCCGCAGCAGGGGCTGCGGCGTGAGTGGCCTCCCTGCTGCTGCTGGGATGAACCGGCCTGAAGTTGGGGGGGTGGGTTCTCCGCCTGCCTGACCTTGTTCTGAGCCGGGGGTCTTGATCTGAAACCGTCGGCCCTTGTCCTTAGTCTCTCTGCGCCCAGGTCCAGACGCAAGGGCGATGCCAGCGTTGCTGCTTGACCCCAGTCCCAGCTCCATGACTGCTGTCCGATCACCCTTGATGCCATGACCCCTGACCCTTTGGCCCCTGTCAGCAACGTCCCAGTCGCCAGCTCCGGCTCGGCGATCACGCCGGAGCGGCTCGCCGCCTTCGATGACGATGCCATCGCCGAACTGGCCCGGCGCCTGGAGGAAGACGACTATCCCTCCGCCTTCGCCGGCCTCGATGACTGGCATCTGCTGCGGGCCCTGGCGATTCATCGCCCCGATCTCTGCGGTCCCTATGTCCATCTGGTGGATCAGGAACCCTTTGATGAGGAGTGAGCCGCAAACCGTGCCGCCCAGAAGGCTCCCAGGCAGGGGTTGTCCACGGCCACAGCTATAGCCACAGCTCCGGCTACAGCTGGGAGGCCGGCTGCAGCTGGCCGGCTGCGGGATGGCCTAGGGGACAGCGGTTGTTTCGACTGGGGCCTCAGCCCCGGCTTCGGACCCGGCTTCGGGGTTGAGCAGTTCGTGGCTGAGCAGATCGATGAAGGTGCGCAGCTGCAGGCGCGGGATGTAGGGCCAGCCGCCGCTGTGTTCCATTTCTGAGAGCAGGCGGAACAGGGCGTTGCGATCGCCAGGCAGGCTGCTGCGAAACGGCCCGTCCTGGATCGTGCGGTGCAGGTATTCGATTCGCCGCAGCAGTTCCAGCAGCAGCTCCGGTTGGCCTTCCAGCTCATTGGCCAGAGTCTGCAGGGTCTGGAGCGGCGCATCAGCGGCCCGCAACGTACCGGATCCGGCCTGGCGGCTGCTTTCTGGGGTGGGGTCGCTGGTCTGGCTCATGGGGGTCTCTCATACAGGTTGTTGAGAGCCCGGGCAAGCTATCAGGACTGGGCGTTTTGCACCGGTAGGATCCCGGCCAGCCCAGTTCCTGTTCCGTCTCTGCGGCGTCTCCCCATGCGTTTTCGTCCCTTGCTGGCATTGATGCTGGCGCTGTGTCTCACCCTGGTGACCGCATGCAGCGGCGGGGCCAAGGCCGTTGATCGATCCAGCCTCACCTACGCCGATATCCACAACACCGGCCTCGCCAACGATTGCCCCACCCTTGCCGATTCCGCTCGCGGCTCAATCGCCCTGGATCCCGGGGCCCGCTACCAGTTGCGTGAGATCTGCATGCACCCCTCTGAAGTGTTCGTCAAGGGTGAGCCCGCCAACAAGCGCCAAGAGGCTCAATTCGTGGCCGGCAAGATTCTCACCCGCTTCACCTCCAGCCTGGATCAGGTCTACGGCGATCTGAAGCTGGTGGACGACAAGCTCACCTTCACCGAGCTCGGCGGCATTGATTTCCAGCCGATCACCGTGTTGATGCCCGGCGGCGAGGAGATCCCCTTCACCTTCTCCAGCAAGGAGCTGGTGGTAGACGCCACCGGCACGGCCCTCACCACCAGCACCGACTTCAGCGGCTCGTATCGCGCCCCCAGCTATCGCACCAGCAACTTCCTCGATCCCAAGGGTCGGGGCCTGACCACCGGCTACAGCAGCGCCATGGGTCTGGTGCCCGCCGGCGATGACTTCAGTGGCGAAACGGTCAAGCGCTACGTCGATGGCACCGGTGCGATGAATCTCTCGATCACCAAGATTGATTCTGAAACCGGCGAGTTCGCTGGTGTCTTCACCGCCATCCAGCCCTCCGACAGCGACATGGGCACCAAGGCCGTCGTCGATGTCAAGATCGTCGGCGAGATCTACGGCCGCCTCGAAAAGGTCTGAGCTCCTGGCCCGGCGCTTCGGGCCTTGAACCTGACGATTCAGCAGGGCCAGTGGCCGGGCCAGTGGCCCGGCAGGCAAGGGGGGCAAGGCCCCCCTTTTTGATGGCCGCCAGTTGATGGCGGCCCGTGCTTCGCTCCACTCCAGTCCTGCCGTTCAGTCCTTCTGCTCAGGCCTTCCGCTCAGGCCCTCGGCCCAGAATCAGCCCGGCTGGGCCCTCCCACGGCCAGGCGGCACAGAGAGGCCGCTGCAGCTGGTCTGGGAGAATCGCCGCAACGCTGTTCG
>CAIZOZ010000301.1 GCA_903934745.1 uncultured cyanobacterium | reverse complement strand
CTGCTGGGGATTCCCTTGCGCACATTTGCGCGGAGCCGCAAAACCCACCAGCTCACGCCGCCGGAATCGGATCGGCTCTACCGCCTGGCCCGCACCTTCGCGCAGGCGAGCGAAGTGCTGGGCAGCCCAACCAAGGCCCGGCTGTGGCTGCAGGCGGCGAACCGGTCCCTTGGGAGTGAAGTGCCACTACAGCTGCTCGACACCGACATCGGCGCCCGTCAGGTGGAGGACGTGCTGCTGCAGCTCAGCTACGGCGTCTACAGCTGATGCTGCTCTGGCGGATCGCCCGCGAGCCCCATATCGACACCACCCTGGAGGGTGTGGGCGGCCTGCTGGTGTCCGGCCGCTGGCATCGGCGGGGTCAGCCGATTCTCTACACCTCAGGTTCCGCTGCTCTGGCCGCTCTGGAGGTACTGGTGCACGTGGAACCGCTCAACGCACCAGACGATCTGCGCTTGCTGGCTCTGGAGTGTCCCGATGATCTGAGCATTGAAACCCTCGATCTAACGTCGCTGCCCCAGGACTGGCGCAACCTGCCGGCGCCAGTGAGTACCCAGGCCATCGGCGCTGATTGGTTGCAGCGCAGGTCCAGCGTCGCCTTGCGCGTTCCCTCGGTCGTCGTGCCGGTGGACAGCAACGTCCTGCTCAATCCACATCACCCCGACATGAATCGGGTGCGGATCAGCAGGAATGAGGCTTTTCGTTTTGATTCCAGGTTGCTCTGAGGCGTTGGCTGCACCTCAGCGCAGAGGCCATCTGACCTGGATCAGCTGCAGCCCATGGCCACGGGATGTGCATCGCCCCTGGGCGACACCAGACTCCCTGCTTATTCAAGGCAGCGGCTATTTCCTTGAATAAGCAGGGGCTGTATTCAAGATTCGCCCTCAGCACCCCTCATGTGGCGCGATGCCACCGGCCACTACGAACTGACCAGCACCGCAAGCGAAACCGGGTGTGCTTTCGTGCCGGCGCCATCGGTGGCCATCGATGCGGTGCTGAACCGCTTCGATCATGTTGGTGGATGAGAGGTCAGGTCATCCCGTCAACACGAAAGTAGCCAAGGATCATTTCCGGATTGCAGATGGACATCTGCACGTGCGTCTTGTTGAGAAATCCAGATCCCGGATAGACTTCACTGCCTTCTTCGAACACTCCATAGACGGTGTCGTAAGGGGGTTCTTCTTGATCCTTTCTGAGTTCATGCACCATCTGGATGACAGCGCAGTCAAGCTGTCGCCTCATGTAAATTCCATTTCTGCGATCTGAATTCGCCGGCAGTGGGGTCTCGGCCCTTTTGAAGAGTGTTTCTGTGGCTCGGTACGCAAGAGCCAACTCGTCCATGACCCCGTAATCGGTCAGATTGAGGCAGTTCCCTGGATACGCAAAAGCTCCCAACACAGAAGGTTCTCCCATCTCTTGTGGACGGCGCTTTTTGCGATCCTTCGCCCAGTCGAGTGCGCGATCGGGGCTATCAACCCAAAAGTAAATTCCCGCTCCCAGCCAGTCGTAATCGTTTTCGCTTGGCTGGAGGGTCTCTTTCCCGCTTAGAACCGACTCCGCGACATCCCTGTCGCAACCGTGATAGAGGATCAGGGGGCCAAGGCTGTTCTTAGGCCGTCTGGGCATCCTGGCTGCGATATGGAGGGCTGAGCTGGCCGTCAGAATCAATCAGGCCTGCATCCATCAAGAACTTGCGCGCAAGGCTGGGGTCACGCAGTTTCTCCAAGAGAGCGTCCACTTGCTCTCGAGACAGCTGTCCTGAGCGTCCCTTCGGATTTTGTGTGGTTGGAGGTGAGACTGCCATGCAGGGGGAGGGGGGAGGCGATGGCGGGGCTTGACGGTAGGCCCCTGGCAAACTGCTTCTCGGTAGGCACTCCAACATTCATCATGATTGCCGGAGGGGGCTCTCGCCAGCACCGCCGGTGCCGTGGGCTTGCCAGTTCTTGAATGGAAGCGGGCCTACGGCGCCTGTTCGCTCAGCAACTCCGCCAGCCACAAGGGCAGCTCGGCGCTGACCGAGAGCAGGGCCTCCCACTCCTGCCGCGGCAGCACGCGGCGGAGCTCTGGCAGGGCTGCGGCGGCCTGATCAGGGCCGAACCAGATCAGTGCCCGGATCGCCTGTCCGGCAGGGCGATCGGCCAGCAAGAAGTTCCAGGCCGCTGCGGGGCGGATGGTGACCTGCTGTTTGCCGAAGGCGTAGCGCTTCTGGCTCCTGATGCGGGCCAGGAAGGTCTGCTCCACGGGCACCTGGGTGGTCAGCCCGAGGGCATTGGCCGAAGCGGCGCCGCTGCTGACCAGCTGCTGAGCGCCCTCCAGGTTGAGCTGGGCGATCACCAGCTCCGGCGTCGGCGGTCTGGTGCCAAAGCGACTGCGCACGGGCAGGGCGTAACGGCCGCGGGTGATCTTCACGAGCTTGCCGCGAGCCGCCAGGCGCCGCAGGGCCTGATCCACCGCATCCCGTTTGCCCAGCGCCAGGAACTGCTTGGCCGCCAATAACGATCCCTCCGGACGGCTGCCTGCAGCTTCAAGGATCTGTTCGCTCAGCACGGCCATGGCGTCTGGTTGGG
>CAIZOZ010000300.1 GCA_903934745.1 uncultured cyanobacterium | reverse complement strand
CTCGCCACGGTGGCCTCGCAGGGCGAACGCAACACGGCGCCGGCAGCCACGGCGGCCTCGCACAGGGCCAGATCGAGGCGTCCCCGCGAGAGCGACCGACCCGCCGGTAGGGCGAGGTCTAACTGACGCCCTTGCAGGCCGAGGCGAATCCGCCCGAGCGGAACGGCGCCCAGATCTCCGACCAGATGGCCGAGACCCGCCTCCTCCAGGGCCCTGAGGGCCACGCCATTGAGACAGCTGCCACAGACTTTCCAGCGGGGAAAGGCCCGCTTCTCCACCAGCAGCACCCGCAGCTGGCAACGGGCCAGCTGGTGGGCGGCCAGGGCACCGGCAGGTCCGGCCCCGATCACGATCACATCCCAGTCCGGAGCACTCATCCGTCCTGGGGCTGGCTACCCGGACGGCGCCAGCACAGCAGATAGCGCTCGGGCCAACTGCGCCGCAGATCGACGCCATCGAGGCCCGCCAGAGCCGCCATGGTCCGCACCTCCGGCACCTGGAAGGCGCCCTGCACCGAGACGGGGCCATCGAAATGGACGATCGGGGAGCGACTCAGCAACCGGCAGCCCGCCCAGGCCAGGCCGTAGCCCAGGGGACTGCGGATCAGGTCATTGACGAGCACCAGGCAGCGGCTGGCACGACCCATCCGTCGCAGCAGATCCACCGCCTGTTCTTCCTCGAGATGGTGCAGAAACAGGCTGCAGAGGATGACGTCGTAGTCCTCGGGGAGCGGATCGTTGAGGGCGTCGGCCTGGAAGAACCTGGCGCTGAGACCCTGCTGCTCGGCGCTGCGGGCAGCAATGGCCACTGCCTGGGGGCTGAGGTCGCAGCCGTCGACCTGGACCGCGAGCCCTTGGCGGCGGGCTCGCTGCGCCAGGGCGTTCGTGTTGTCGCCGCCACCGCAGGCCAGATCCAGCACCCGCAGGGGGCGCCCGCAGCGCTCCCGGGCCAGGGAGCGGATCGGAGCCCACAGGGAACCGACGGCAGCGCTGAAGGCGTTGATCCTGCGCAGACCCTCCAGGGCCTGGGCGTGGGCGGCGGGATCAAGGCCGGGCTGGTCCATCCACTCGGGTTGCCGGTGCCGCTGGGCCAGGGGCTGGAGAAGCTTCAAAAGAGCATGCGGTGGATGGGCCTGCGGTGGTGGTGGAAAAGTGGTTGAAGAAATCTATCGGCCTGGGCCAAGACGCTAAGAGGCCCGGGGAAGTTGTGGAAATCCCTGCGGAGCAAGTTTTTCCCCCCTGCAGCTCTGATGGTGTCCGCTGTCATGGACGCTGAGCCTTCAGCAGCAGCCAACACAACGTCACCGCTGGTTGCTGGGTCAGCTCGGCCGCTTTGGCGCTGCGGGCATCGAGTCAGCAGAGGCGCACATCATTCCCAAAACTGAGCTCAAAGGGCCCCTTCTGACCCCTTGAAGTGCACGTCTTTCACCTTCCCCTGGCGATCTGTGACGCAGCCCCAGGGTGCTGTGGCTTTGGGCACCTTCACATCGACGCTGATTTCTGGCCCATCGCTCGTCTGCTGGATCACCTTCAAGCTGCCGCGTGGAATGCCGACCACCTTGGCAACGGAGGTCAAGCAATTGCTCTTGGCTTTCAACAGCACATCGGCCGAGACGGACTGGGCTCGCACAGGAGCCTCGAACCCAAATGCTGCCAGTGCCAGGGCTGTGGTTGCAATGACGCCTGAAATACGAATCATGGTCTTCCCCATTCAAGGTGACGAATCAAGGTGTCTTCACCATCCTGAGCCAGGGTCAAGGTGACAGCCTCGCTGAAGCTTTCTCCGCTCAGCGCGACGTAGCCAACAGCGAGATCAGCCGGCTACTTGCCTGGCCAGTCCTCATTAGCAAAATCCTCCAACACTTGCTCCTCGTGAATCGGGCCGGGTGCAGAAGCGATCATGGCCGCCGTCGCGGCCTCGATGACCTCGGGCGCGATCAATGTTTACGCCTCTTTTGCGAGGAGATCCCAGGCGGCTGAATAATTCTTTCTGGCAATCAGATCCCCAAAGTGCTGAGCAATGGCTCGGTAATCCATAGCATGATTCTCCTTTCTAAATAATCAGTTCTAGATCAGGACATCGCTGAAGGCATCACTATCACTTCGCGCTGAACATATTCTGGACGGATCTCTGGACCAACAACCAGGACCATGAAGAAAAACCTGGGTCGGCTCAGCCTGGTGTTGCTGGGTTGCTCGCTCGGGGGGCTGTTGGCCTTTCGGCTGATCGGCTCTCACGTGGACAGCAAAGGGGTGCT
>CAIZOZ010000299.1 GCA_903934745.1 uncultured cyanobacterium | reverse complement strand
CTGCGTGACATCAATCAGGTAGTGGGCGTGGCCGTGAGCATGCTGATGTTTCTAAGTGCAGTGTTCTATCCAGTGTCGGCCTTGCCACAAGCCTGGCGACCGCTACTGAGCCTCAATCCGATCATACCGATTATCCAGGAAACGCGACGGATCTGCGTGAACGGGCAACCACCACAACCCCTCTATCTGCTGCTCGGTATCGGGCTTGGCCTTGTGGTCTGCGAACTGGGCTACAGGAGCTTTCAGAAAAGTCGGCGGGCCTTCGCCGATGTAATGTGAGAAAACATGAAATGAGCAATTCAGGCAGCAGCATCGAGATAGCAATCGAAGCCGATTCGATCGGAAAGTGCTACCGCATCTTCGAATCGCCCCGGGCGCGGCTCCTGCAGGGGCTTTGGGGAAATCGACGCCAATTGTATCGTGAGTTCTGGGCCCTGAAGGAGGTGAGTTTCCAGTTGCCTCGCGGACAAACCCTAGGGGTGGTGGGCCGCAATGGCTCGGGAAAAAGTACCCTACTGCAACTGCTATGCAACACCCTGACCCCCACCATCGGCCAGGTCAAGGTGCAGGGACGGGTGGGAGCCCTGCTGGAACTAGGCAGCGGCTTCAACCCCGAGTTCAGCGGTCGCGAAAATGTGTTCCTGAATGGCAGCGTGCTCGGCCTGAGCCAGCGCCAAATAGAAGACAGGCTCGACAAGATCCTTGGCTTCGCCGATATCGGATCCTTCATCGATCAGCCGGTGAAGACCTACTCCAATGGCATGGTCGTGCGACTGGCCTTTGCGGTGCAGGCCCACATTGATCCAGACATCCTAGTGGTGGACGAGGCCTTGGCCGTCGGCGACGAGATGTTCCAGAAAAAGTGTTATGCACACCTTGAACAGCTCAAGGAAAAGGGAACATCCATACTGCTGGTCACCCATAGCTGCCCCCAAATCATCCAGCATTGCGATCAGGCTCTGCTGTTGCACAAGGGAATCGCACGCATGCTGGCCGAGCCGGCTCGGGTCACGGTGACCTACCAGAGGCTGATGAATGCCAGCGATGTCGAGTGGGAGGCGGCCTTTGCCGACCCTGCCGCCACAGGCCCTGCTGAACATGGCGCCCACGCCCCGATCCCCAGCGAAGCTCTCAAGGCGGCATCAGCAGCAGACCCGGACAAGATCGACAGTGAAAATTGGCTTGACCCTGAGCTGAAACCGCAGACAACCGAGATCTATCCAAGCCACGGAGGCAGCATCACAGATGCTTGGATTGAATGCGAAAGTGGCAAGCGAGCCAATGTACTCAGCCCTAACGAAGACTTCAACATCGTCATGCGCTACACAGCCGACGAAGCCCTCAAGGATATTAGCTTCGCCTGCAATCTGGCCAGCGTGACCGGACAGCGCATCAGCGGCCAACATTTCACACCCAGCGACGAGGGGCAAAACACACGACAGAATTTTGAATCGGGCAGCAGCTGGGAGATCCGCTTCTATTTTCACGCCGGCCTATGGCCAGGGGTGTATTTCGTCAATGGCAGCATGCTTCGCAACGACGATCCATCCCGACAGTTTGTGCATCGTGTCATTGACTACAGGGCGCTGCGCATCATGAGCACTTCGGATTCCATGCCAATTGGTGTCTGCAACCTCAGACGCTGCCCACCGGTGATCAGACTTCTGGATCAGGAAGCAGCAACAGAGAGCAGATCTGAGCGAAAGGAATTCTCAGAGCCCGATAAAATTCCGAACTCCTTATAAAGTTCCAATCGGCGCTACGGTCAACGGGGCCGTCACCGAGCAAAGGATCCACCGCTATGACAAGTCCAGAGTCCAGCTCTTCATCTCGCTTCTGACAGAGCAGTAACAGGTCTCCATCACGAACCAGACAACTACTGATACCTGGCAATAAGCTAGGATCAGCAGTGCTAATCCTGGACTCAAACTCGGCCTGGCTCAAAATCTCCAGGGCGGGCATCTTAGGCGGAGGCGCAGCCTGCCAAGCCCGGGCACGCACAAGATAGAGGAAGTAAGTGGCATACAAACCACTGTTCCGATGGCTCTGATTGGCACGAAGCCGAGGAAGCTGAGCCAGCAAGCGTTCCTTGCTTCTATTACGCAGGCCGGCAGATTCAGCAGCAGCCTCAAAAACCAGCCGGGCAGAATCCTGCTGACTGTAAAATAACGTTGTCAACGTATATCCCGAATAAAGCCAGAAAGAATCGAGAAGCTGAGACTTCTGGCGGCAGTGCCGATACCAACTGAATGGCGAGCGGTGCACAAATGTGGCCTCCCGTAGCTGATGCTTGAGAGCGGAAAGAAAATATTCAGGCAAAGGCCGCACCACCTGCAGCAGTTGCAGCGGCCAACGACTGGCCAACTGCTCCAACAACCAAAGACAGTGTTGCGGCCGCCGCTTGGCCAGCTCGCAGAACACCTCCGAACTCAACAGAATCAATGTCGGCCTGGCAACCTGGCACTCCTGTTCCAGGCCCTCCAGCAGCGGCGCCAGGCACCGCTGCGCCTCGCGCTCAAAGCCCGGCTGCTGGACATCAGCCGCAGCCAGATTCAACAGTGCAGCGGGAAAGGCCGCGTGTTGATCGCCTTGCCGGCCGATCTGAGGGTAGAGAATACCGAACGGCTTGAGCGTGGCGTGGGCCAGTGCCTGCTGCAGTGAAGTGGAGCCGGTTTTGTGGCGCCCCACGTGCAGCAACAGCCGACTGTTTGGCTGGCGACGCCAGCGCATCATCAGGCGACCGCAGCGGGCGAAGGCTGGAACATGAACATCGAGTAGATCACGTTGCGGCGCATCTGGGTCATCATCTCCAAGAACATGTCGTAGCCCTCAT